>JABHNP010000220.1 GCA_018694455.1 Planctomycetaceae bacterium
AGATCGGCAAGTCGTTGGTTTTGCGTTGCAATCTCATTCCAATCATTCTCAAGCTGTTTGACATGCTCTGGGTGCGCTGACGCGATGTTGTTTTGTTCGGTTCGATCTGACGACAGATCATAGAGTTCCCACGGCTCATCTCGGGCAGCAACAAGTTTCCAGTTGTTCTGTCGAACTGCCCGATGTCCACCGTGGCACCACCACAGTGTTTCGTGTGGTGGTGGTGCGGTAGGGTCTGTGAGGCATTTCACAAAGCTTCGACCCTGCAGCGGTGGTTCAGCCTCACCAGAATGCTCTTTTGGTAGTTCGATACCTGCCAGCTCAAGCACCGTTGGAACAATATCAATGACATGGACTGGCTGTTCGCGTAATGCACTTTTTGATGCAATTCCCTGCGGCCAATGCACAATCCAGCTGGTTGCAATACCTCCTTCATGAACCCAGGTCTTGTGACGTCGAAAGGGAGTATTAGCACAGCTCGACCAACCCGGACCAAGGCAGAGATAGGTGCCTGCAGAACCGGCTGGGAGTTGTCGGTCATGCCCTTTCCCACGAACCATAATCTCAGCTGACCCACCATTATCACTCAGGCAGAAAATCAGTGTGTTGTCGAGTGCATCCATTGCCTCGAGCTGTTCAATGACTTTGCCAACTGCCTGGTCCATAGCATCAATCATGGCAGCGTGGATTGCCATTTTCGTCGCTTGAAACTCTTGCTGTTCCGGCGTCAGACTCTGCCACGGGTGTGGGCGATTGACTTCGCCCGGGCCAAGTTTTTCAAGTGCATCTGGAAAGTCATATGGAGGACCGAGGTCTTCTTCCATCGCCGCAAGTGGCGCATTAATGATGCCACTCTGAACAAGCCGCTTATACCGAGCTTGCTGCACGATATTCCATCCTGCCTGATACCGAGACTTATATTTTTCAATAATGTCTTGCGGTGCATGCAATGGAAAATGTGGTGACGTAAACGCAACATAGCTAAAAAATGGTTTATCGCCGTGCTGTTCTGCATGTTCACGAAGACACGCTGCTGCATGTTCTCCTACTGCTGTGGTTACATAGAATTGATCTGTTTCTTCAACAGGCTTCCCATCGACAGTGATACCAGCGGGATCGAAGAAATCATTTTGACCACCTTGAATGTCAAGAGAATGAGCAAATCCCTGTTCAAGTGGATTACCATCCACATGCCATTTCCCGGAGTGATATGAACGATATCCGGCCGCTGCGAGTCGCTCGGGAAGAAGCTGTGCCCAGGCTGGTCGATTACGGTTTCCACCTTTTACACCCGGTAATTTATCTCGACGAATTGATTGCGCGTAATAGCCAGTGAGCAGTGCACCGCGGGTCGGCCAACACCGGGCAGTGTTATAGCCTTGCGTGAAACGCAGCCCACCATGGGCAAGCCGATCAAAATGTGGTGTTTCTATTTCACTTCCGTAACAGCCAAGATCGGAAAACCCCATATCGTCTGCCAGTATCACGACCACATTTGGCGGAGCCGCCGATAGCTGTTGTGTCATGCCGACCACGACCAGACACATCACGCCGATCCAAATGATTGGTTGAGGGAGCCGCTTCATGGTTTCTCCAGAATGTAAAAACAGGGCAGCATGAATCCAGAAAAGACTTCACACTGCTTGTTATGAAAAACAGATCAATCCCGTTGGATGTCTTCAACAAATTGCTTCAGGGCTGTCGACATTTTTTCCCCGTTGAGCGATCGCAACGCAACAAGTTGGGGTCTCATTTGAACAGCCCATGACGGGTCTGCTGCTATCTTTGCGTCTACCTGTGCTCGGAGCCTATCGTGCTCAATGCCCTCTAACTCTCCAGCCGCAGCGACAGCACTTCGAAGATATTCAGCTGCCTGAACAGATGGATTGGCCTTACTTGCCGCATCAAACTTTTCAAGCGCCCATGCAGTTCCTTCGGTGAAGTGCTTCTGGAATGCAGCATCCCCCCACGTCGCATCGTTGTGTCCAAGATTCGTATAAAAGACACGACCGCGACCATAGTCACGAATCCATGAGACCGGTACATGCCAGGGATGTTTGGGATTACTCGCTGCCATATCTATAGAGAGTAACACCCGAACATTTTCAGGTTTATATCGTGGGTCATATTGATAAATCTCATCCTTCCAACGAAATCGCTCTGGAAACATCTGCACGATGCGATGCTTCGGATCATGATTGACAAAACCGTGCTCACCTCCTGCAGTCCATGGATGACCAGCAAAATGGCCCCCTATCATCTCGACGTAGGCATCCGAACTTTTCAGTGTGTCACTTGCTGCGTGCACACCAATAAAAGCATGGCCTTCTTGTATCCACTTGAGAAAAGCTCCAAGATCCGGAATCGGTAATTCACCAGTCGTGCTGACAAAAACGACAGCATCGAACTGGGCAAGTGATTCTGGTGAAAAGGCAACCTCAAATTTTTGTTTCAATGTCTCTTGCCATGGCTGATCAGCTTTTTGAAAAGCCCGTTGTTTGTCTTTGTGTTCCGCCTCAATCTGTGCCCACTTTTCATCTGTGACATTTTTTCCACGTCGAGGTCGCCTTGGTTGCGGCGGTCGATTTGGAGGCATGCGAAGGAAGTCAACATGGAAAAGGCCCTGCTCTCGACCAAGTTTTTCCAACACTGGTTCAGCTGTTTCGATCGAACTGTGACGAAAACCCTTTGTAACTGTCACAACCAGAAGTCGTGCTGGTTCACCCTGCTCAGCAGCTCCTGCATCGACTACACCAAAGCAAACCAACCAACTAAATAAGAGATATTTCAAGCATCGAATATTCATATTCAAAATCGTTACCTCAATCTATTGGAGACACAAAGACGTATTGGGGGGGGACTTATTGGGGCTGAATGCACCACAGTGAATCGTGTGTTCGGAGAAATATTTTACCATTAACACAGACTGGGGTAGCCACCGTCATTTCATCGAGCATGCCCTCGCCAAGAATTGTGAGCGTGTCGCCCTTTTCTCCCGGCCATGCAATGCACCATGAATGACCATCTTCACGAGTCAGCAGGACATGATCATCAACAATAATTGGTGATGCACTAAATTTGTTCCGATTCTTTGGAAGACTTTCCTCCCAAAGTGTTTGACCTGTTTTTAAATCTAGACAGGACATCTGTCCTTTATCACCGCAGACCATTACCCGGCCATCGCGAATAGCCGGCGTTGGTACATCAGCACCCAATGGCTCGCGTTCCCAAACAATATGGCTTGCCGTGACATCTCCTGATCCACCACGGCGTATTGCCGTCACGGTCTTCCCTCGTGCATACGGTGCGATTACAAATTCACCGGAAACAACCGGTGACGAAATGGACCGAAAGAATTTATCACCTTCAGGATTAAGACCACCCACTCGCCAGATTTCTCGTCCGTCAACAGCGTCATGAGCTGTGACGTGGTCTGCACCGAGCACAATGAGCATCTCAGTCGGCTCATTCCAGTCTGCATTCCCAGCGACGACGACTGGTGTTGAATAGCTTTGTGCAGCTTCTTCTGGAGCATCCAACATCCGATCATGTTTCCACAGGACGGCTCCTGTTTGCCGATCAAATGCGACGAGATAGCTTGGGCCTGTCTGCATGACGGCGACAACAATTGCTTTTTGTGTCAGCACTGGGGATGTCCCAAGATCCCACCACAACGTATCCTCACCAAACTGCTCCTGAAGATTTGCCTGCCACACAATGGCACCATCTGCCAACGACAGACACGCCAGTTCGCCACTTTTAAAGTACACCCAGACATGTTCACCATCTGTGACCGGTGAGGAATTACAGCCTGTCGCTTTTTTGTGCTTGCCTAGTCGAATATCACCAAGTGTTTGTCGCCAGCATTCTTTTCCGGATCGATCGAAACAAAGAATGCCATCATGTCCTTCGATGTCACAGGTCAGCACAAGTCTGTCTCCCCACACCGCTGGAGTACTCGCTCCGAGGCCAGGAAGAGGAACACGCCATTTGATATTGGCATCTGGACTCCACGACAGGGCGTATCCACTGCCAGTTGCAACACCATTACGCGTGGGTCCTCGCCAATTTGGCCAGACCGAAAGGTCAGACGATTTTCGTCGTGCTTTCACTGGAAGCACTCGAAGCTTTCTGGTTGCTGATGCAACTGGTTCAACTGCTACTGATGGTGACTCTGGCTGCCACCAATCATTCAGGTCGTGCTGAAGTTGTTTG
>JABHNP010000128.1 GCA_018694455.1 Planctomycetaceae bacterium
CTTAAAGACTGAGCCTTGATAACTCGCTGGAAGAAAACCACTGCCAAAGCAATCGAGGCCACCCGGAGGAATAAGCCCGCCATTGAGCACAACAAAGCCCGGCAGGTTCTGGCACTCACTCCCCAGTCCATAGTTGACCCACGCCCCCATGCTTGGGCGGCCTTGGAGTGCACTTCCGGTGTGAAGAAAGTAGTTGGCAAATGTGTGCTCAGGAAATCCTGACGTCATTGATCGAACGACAGCAAGTTCATCAACGCACTGGGATACGTGCGGAAAGAGTTCGCTGACGGGAATGCCAGATTCGCCGTGATGTTTAAATTTCCACGGACTTGCAAGCAGATTTCCGTTGTTATTGAACTGAGTTGGTTCGACTTTAAAGAGGTCGCCAGGATCTTTGCCGTTGTATGTATCGAGCAGTGGTTTTGGATCAAACGTGTCAACTTGTGAGGGTCCACCATCCATATATAGAAAGATGACGTTTTTTGCTCGAACCGTATGGTGCGGCCCATGGCCAGCCTGCACTGGTGTATTTTGCGGTACTGCGTCACTGGTAAATGCTGGATCAGCATGAAGTGCTGCAAGTGCCACTGCACCAAACCCATTTGCGCATTGTGCAAGCATTCCACGGCGACTCATGGGACTGGGCCTGTGTTGGTGGCACGGAAATGGGTCGTGGTGAATCATCGGAGGAATATGAACTCCTTCGTGTTCACCAGAGCATGAGCCAGTTCTGACCAGCAGGTGTCATTAAAGTCATATGCCTTGTTGTCGGATGTCTTTGAAGACAGGAACGCAATGGATGTTGCTGTTTCTTGTTCGGTTGGATAGCGGCCGAATGCTGAGAGGTACATCCATTCGATGCGATTGGAGACTGCGTCGAAGCCAGTGCCGGTTATCTTTTTCACTGCTTGCTTGCTCCAGTCGTCTGCCAATTCAACAACGAGCGGATCATTCAAAAGAATGAGGGGTTGGGCTGGAACATTTGAAACATTTCGGCGGCCCATGGAGCTGAATGGAGTTGGCGTATCGAATGCCAGCATGAAGGGTGAAAGGAAATTACGCCGCACGGAAATATAAATAGAGCGACGACCATCACCATCAAGAGAACCACTTTTTTTGGGCCGTCCCCTGCCGTTCATAAATGATGTCAGATGGATTGGAACCGGAGGACCGAACGCGGTTGTATCGAGGCGGCCGGAAAGTGTGAGGAGAGAGTCTCTGATTGCTTCACCCTGCAGGCGCTTCGGGGGGCAGTGGTGCCATAGCAGATTGCTCGGGTCGAGTTCTTGTGCCTTCTGGTTGGCATGGCTCGACATCTGGTAGGTCCGCGAGAGGACGATGTACTTTATCGTGCTTTTGATGCTGCGGCCTTCTTGAAGGAATCTGGTTGCAAGATGGTCCAGGAGATGAGGGTGCGTTGGTCGTTGTCCGAGAAAGCCAAAGTCGTCAGTGGTTGGCACAATGCCACGGCCCATGAGATGGTGCCAGATGCGATTGACGATGACCCGCGAAGTCAGTGGATTGGTTGGATCGTTTACCAGTTCTGCCAGTTGAAGTCGGCCACTGCCTTTTTTAATCGCAAGTGGTTTGTCACCCGAGATTGCAGTGAGGAAGTGCCGGGGCTCAATCTGTCCGGGTTTTGCTGAGTTACCACGAATCAGAATACGATCGTCTTCTCCGGTTCCGTCCATCATCGACAGGGCAAGACGTGATGTACGGACAATCTGAGAAGCGAGTTGTTCTCGTTCGCCTTTCCATGAAGAAGCGATGTCGCGGGCCGAGAGGTCAGTTTCAGTTTCGGTGTCGTTATTCAGTATGCCTTCAACTGTCTTTGCATACTCTTCGTATTTTCGGTTGCTCTCATTTATTCGTTCTTCGAATGAGGCTAATTCATTCTTGGAGAGCCCCTGGACAGCAAGGCGAACAGCTATCTGCTTATTTGGCTCAGGTATGAATTCCAGGTGGACGCGATGACCGACGTATCGGTCGAGGTTCAGCCGCACCCAGCGTTGACCCTCCTTGATACGAACAACCGTCTTTTGATGGAGTGGTCCGGCAACCAGGCGATGTGAGTCGACGCAGGCAACAATGTGCCCCGCGCCATCAACCAGGCAATGAACCTCACCATCTTTTAATTCAAAGGTTGGTGAGCGAAGCGTTCTGCCGCTCTTCGGAATTTTTGTGAGTACGCTTTGGTTTTGGATAGACCCTTCTGTTATCGATTCGAGGCCATTCCAGAATGGATCATTGACTGCAGCACCAAACGTACTGATTTTCAATTGGCCAGTGTCGTTGTTGAGGTATGGCTCCCCTGCTCTTCTTGGAGATAACCCAAAGATAAAACCATCCTGAAGAAAGTCGTCGTGGGGAAGGTCGGAGTAATTAAACAGTATGCAATCGTCAGTCAGTTCTGGAGCATTGTCCGGGGCCCGAATGCCACTGCTCTCAAGCAGAGTATGAATTTGGCGTTGGTGAGTGGTGTTTATTTCAGCCAGTTCGGTCGCAGTTTTCCGGTTTTGCTCCATTGATTCAAAGCGAACCTGTCGATAATCACTGCTTTGTAAAAAACCGCTGAGTGAATAGTAATCAGCCGTTGATATGGCATCGTATTTGTGGTCGTGACAACGCGCGCAGGCGACGGTGACACCAAGGAACGTTTTTGAGAACACATCGATCATGTTGTCAAAACGATCTGCCTCATCTTTTCGGATGTCGACTGGTGAATGAACCCATTCGCCTAGAAACCAGAATCCTGTCCCAAGAACAGATTCATTGAAGTGTTCCTTTGGGTGCAGTCTGGGGTTTGCGAGGAGATCACCAGCAATGTGTTCGCGGACGAATTGGTCGTATGGAACGTCAGCGTTGATCGCTCGAATGACATAGTCGCGGTATTGAAATGCATTGGGCGTGTCATTGTCGAATTCATGTCCTCGAGATTCTGCATAACGGACAATGTCCAGCCAGTGCCGTCCCCATCGCTCGCCAAAGTGTGGGGATTCAAGGAGTTGATCGACAGCGTGTTCAGTTGCCTGCGGTTTTTTGTTTTGGATAAATGCTTTGACTTCATCTGCCGTTGGAGGCAGGCCAATCAAATCAAAATACAGGCGTCGAAGGATCGCTGTCCGTTCCGCATCTCGAGATGGCTTGATATGAGCCTGTTCGAGTTGTGAGAGAATAAAAAGATCAATGTCATTATTCGGCCATTCAATATTTTGAACTGTCGGTGGATCTAATGTGGTCAAGGGCTGCCATGCCCAGAAGTTTGTTTTTCGCTTTTCAAGGTCGAAGTCATCTTGAGTTGAATGTGCGACAGGTGCTGGTTCATCTGGCCAGGGAGCACCTATCTCAATCCAGCGAACGAGTGTTTGGATGTCCTGGTCGCTGAGTTTGCCCTTCGGAGGCATTTCGTATGAATCATAATGCACGGCATCGATAAGTAGGCTTTCGTGTGCATCGCCGGGAACTATGGCAGCTCCAGAATCACCACCGTGTAAGTGAGATGCTCGGCTATCTAGAAGGAGGTTTGCTTCCACACGCTTTGATTGAGTGCTGTGGCACTCGTAGCAATGCTGCACCAAGAGCGGTCGCACTTCTCGCTCAAAAAACTCGAAGTGCTCCGCTGCAGTTGGTTGCTCGTCTGCTTGCGTTGTAGTGCTCGCGAGGAACACCATACTGTGGATCAGGAAAACGTGTAGTAGTAGTCGCATATCAGACTTCACAATTGTGACGGCACATTTTCGGATAATGATCTGCAACCCGTTGGGCGTACGACAGGTACTGGAAACCAGCGGGTGTGGGAACAGCCGTTGACCGTTGGAATTCTAGCAATTTCGTTCCGGCAGGGCTTGTCAAACTAATGTTCCATGGCTCTAACGTATTACGACACGCGATTTATGGACACTTCTACTGAGCAAAATAGATGGGGCGTGCTGAACGTCGTCTGGTCTCGATTCCAGTTCGTTGAACACTGGGCTTAGGTTATGGATTTATTAAGGTGGTGGCTGGAGGTGCGAAGCTGATGAGAATCGAGGAAACGGCACTGCGACCCGAGGCATGGGGCTGGCATTTACTTGGGCTGATCAATCCCCTTGTAGTGATTGCTGGAAATCTTCTTGGAGGTCCGTTTGTAGCAGCCGGTGTGATTTACATGCTCGGCATTGGTCCGTTCCTCGACTTTTTTTTAGGCACAAGTATTCGTCATCGGCCGGCACGTGAATCTGGGCGACCTTTTGAAGTCATGTTGTATGCACACGCGTTTCTTCAGTTGATTGCTGTGTGTACTCTTTTGCAACTTGCAAGCAGTAGGGTGCCGCTGTGGATTGTGGTCGTCGCTGCAGTGAGTACGGGTA
The DNA here is from genome assembly GCA_018694455.1 of Planctomycetaceae bacterium. Classification (GTDB taxonomy): domain Bacteria; phylum Planctomycetota; class Planctomycetia; order Pirellulales; family UBA1268; genus UBA1268. Next base: position 4,350 of record JABHNP010000128.1, read on the forward strand.
TTAATTCCGGAGCCTCAGGGCTAATCGTTGCTCATGAACTTGGACATCGACGCAAAAAAACATTTCCTTGGTGGATTTCACAACTAAATCTTGTATCAGTCCTTTATCTTCATTTTACAACTGAACATAACCAGACGCATCACAAACATGTGGCCACTACAGCTGACCCAGCAACAGCACGCTACGGTGAGTCTGTCTGGTGGTTCATAGCGAGGACGGTGCCAGGACAGTTTATTGATGCCTGGCAAATACATGCGAAGCGTGGTCATTTGCTGATGATGAATCCAGTTGCTCGGGGTGCTGTGCTTGAAATGCTTCTCGTAGTGAGCATTGCTGTAGCCTTTGGCATGCTTTCAGCGTGTGCGTTTCTGGTGCAGGCTGCCGTCGCTGTTTTTCTGCTTGAATACATCAACTACCTTCGGCATTACGGGCTTCAGCGAGAGACTGGTGCCCGTCAGACTGCCGCACATTCGTGGCAGTCTGAACATCGCTGGTCGCGATGGACGTTGCTGGAGCTAACACGCCATCCGGCACATCATCTTGAGTCAGGGAAGCCATTCTGGAAACTCAAGCCTCACGATGATGCACCGGAATTGCCGTCAGGGTACTACGGTTGTTTCTGGGTTGCGTTGATACCGCCCCTGTGGCGACGGCTGATTCATCCGAGGATGCCCTCAGTAAGTGTGCCGGGTGCTCGCCAGAAGCCTGCATAGGGATGGGCTGGAAAGGGCCGAACTAAAAAGAGCTAGGCGTTATAAGGTTGGGCATTTGTGCACCACTTTGAGACGATGCGTGATGGTGGAACCGTATTGGCGGGCAGGTCATAGAATGAGTGGGCAGGACATAAGTGAGCAGGCTTGAAACAAGCTTTGCTTAAAATGGAACGTCATCGTCGGCAGCTTCTGCGAGCACGTCATCGATGTCAGGTGGTGCCCCGGAAGAGTCGGACGAACTGCCTGTAATGACTCGGAATGACATCGCTTCTGCAGAAAGAAAATATTTTGGATCGCTTGATTCATCGCGCTGCCAGCGCCGTCCGCTGAGGCGGTACGACACCTCAATTTCATCACCAAGATGTAAGTCATCAACTGAATCACACGCATCTTTCAGAAACTCAACTGGTATGTAATTCGTAAATCCACTGCCCTTGTTCTGTTCAAGAACCACAAGTCGTTTCCGGAAACCTTTTTGTCCGTATGTCTTCGTTTCTTCAATAAGGTGAATAGTTCCTTTGACTGCGGCGTCACTCATTTTTATGGCTCCTGGTGCGTTCTAGTTGTCAGCCCTGTTTTTTCGGCAGAAACAAATGCTCGAATATGTGTTTCTCTCAAATGTATATTCCTATAGTCTACCGAATTCAGGCAGATGAGACGGAAAGTGATTGTTTTTCAGAAACCAAAAGGGCTCTGGTTCTGCGGTTACAGGTTTTCGTGCATGTTGTCCTATGGTGGTGAGAAAAAATGTAAACGGATTGCAAGGAATTGTAATTTCAGCTCTGACGAGGCTGGTGCAACGCTTGAGCGGTCTGCTAGTCTTCTGGGATGAAGAAGAGTCAGCAAGGAAAGCCAGGTCAGCCTGACGAGAGTCAATCGGACATACGTTCGGTTAGGAATGGTCAGCCGACTCGAATCGTTGGGTTTGACCCAGGGCTCAATATTACTGGCTACGGTGTGATTGAGGTGCTCGCGAATCAGCAGGTTCAGCTCGTTGAGGCCGGTACTATCCGGCCGAAAAGCAAAGATGATATTCAAGATCGACTTCACGTTATTCACTCAGGGGTTCGGGAAATTATCGAGACATTCGCTCCGCAGTCGATGGCAATTGAGCAACTCTTTGTACATGTTCGTTTTCCCAAAACAGCAATTCTTATGGGGCACGCCCGGGGTGTGATCTGTCTTGCTGCTGCACAAGCAGAAATTGAACTCCACCATTATCTGCCGAATCGAGTAAAAAGCATGCTGACAGGAAGTGGCCATGCGGGAAAAGAACAGATGCAACTGGCTGTGCAGCGAGAGTTACGATTAAAGACTCGTCCTGAACCAGCCGATGCTGCTGATGCACTCGCAATAGCGCTCGCAGACTTTTACCTGAGGCTTCGTGCGTTACCAGGAACGCAGGCCCAGTTTCGAGACAATACATAAGCATTGCTGGAATACTCTGAAAGGCCAAGATCGTATGAATGTCGTAGAATGCCTTGTCGTTGCTTGGGGAATGGAAAAATGATTCGCAAAATTTCGGGCAGTCTTGAGCGTGTAGAGCCAACAGCCATTGAATTGGCGGTGGGTAATATCGTGCACGAAGTGCTTGTTCCAGAAATGGTGAGAAGGCAGCTTCAGCCCAAGCTTGGTAAAGATGTTTCGCTGTATACGCTTGAGTATCTCGAGGGTAATCCGACACGAGGTAATCTTGTACCTCGTATAGTTGGGTTTCTTTCTGAGGTAGAGCGAGAATTTTTTGAGCTGTTCTGTGAAGTTGACGGGGTTGGGGTTCGCAAAGCGTTGCGAGCTATGGTCCGCCCCGTTGGTGAGGTGGCCACCGCCATTGAGGAGCAGGACACTAGTGCCTTGTCAAAGTTGCCTGGTGTTGGTGCCGCAACGGCTGAGCGCATCATTGCGAAGCTTCGAAGAAAAATGCCAAAGTTTGCCCTTCTTGTCGCCAAGGATTCACCTGCTGGCGAAACGGCCGGTAGTGATGTGCTCACGGAAACGGCTGATGTGTTGCGAAGTCTTGGTCATTCTGAGGCGGATGCACGCAGGCTTGTCGATGGGCTGCGGGACAACAGCCGCAAAATTAACGATGTTCAGGCTGCGCTGGAATTGATTTACAGACAGACGCACGCAAAGAAGTAATACTTTGTTTTTAAAGCCCTTGTCTCTTGCGAGGGTGGTTCAGTGTGAGGAGGCTTTTGTGAGTGAATTTCGAGAACCATCGGTCGAATCCTTTGATGATTCGCAGCCCGAGGATCGTGTTCTGCGTCCACAGCGTCTCGAGGAAATGGTTGGGCAGCAAGATGTTCATGAACGACTTGCTATTGCGATCGACGCCGCTCGGAAAAGATCAGAGCCGTTAGGGCATATCCTACTTGATGGACCGCCGGGATTAGGCAAAACCACATTTGCAACATGCATACCAAGAGAACTTGGGACGACATTACAGATTGCCAGTGGTGCTGCGCTCGCTGCCCCAAAAGATCTGCTTCCTTATCTCACAAATGCCGGCGAAGGTTCGGTTTTGTTTATTGATGAGATCCATCGGCTTCCAATTGCCGTGGAAGAGTTTATGTATCCAGCCATGGAGGATTTCCGGATCGACATTACTCTTGGCGACGGAATGAGCGCCCGAACCATTAATATGCCACTCCAACCATTTACTCTTGTTGGTGCGACAACTCGGGCAGGTCTGATTTCAGCGCCACTTCGAGATCGCTTTGTTGTTCGGGAGCATCTTGACTATTACACCGTGCCTGAACTAGCGAAGATTATTTTCCGATCTGCTGGAAAACTGGACATGCCCATGGATGATGAGACAGCGACAGAGATCGCAGGAAGGAGTAGGGGTACACCTCGTCTGGCGAACAATCGGCTACGCTGGGTACGAGATTACTCAACAAGTCGAGCCAATCGCGTTATCGATCTTGAGATTGCGAGGACAGCACTTGAAATGCAGGGCATCGATGAGCTTGGTTTGGATGGTTTTGATCGTCGGTACCTCGAGACACTACAGCGTGTTTTTGGAGGTGGACCGGCTGGTATTGAGGCTATTGCGCACACTATGAGCACGGCTGTTGATACGCTCGAAGATGATGTTGAACCGTTTCTTTTGCGGTATGAACTCATTATTCGAACGCCACGAGGTCGTCGTCTCACGGACCGAGGTGAGGCACATTTGGGCGATGCTCC
>JABHNP010000127.1 GCA_018694455.1 Planctomycetaceae bacterium
AGAACGTTTTAATGTGAATCAAGTATTTGCAATTTCGAAGCTAGGAAGCTTAGTTACTACTATTTGGAGCAGGAAAACGGAACCAGTTGAAAAGAAACGAATGCAGCTAATATTGTTTCCACTGGTGCTGCTAAAAATTGTGACTTGTCGAGTTTCGATTGATAAATGCCCTACTCGCAGAGATAGTTTGGCAATTCTTCAGTCTTGCTGCTCTATGTAGCCACTTCTTTTTTTGAAGTCATTTTGTCCAGACCTTCAGCCTCACTTCATTGTGTTTTCGTAACCATCTTTGCTCCTCCAAGTTATCGTCACCATCTACGATCAACCAGCCATCATCAATATTCATAAAAGGAAAAACAATGATGAGCCATACAAAACAAAGTGGGTTATTCAAAAATATGCGTCAATGCCCGTCTTTAAAATAAGTGCACCAATTACGGCCAAAAAAACATTTCGCACGAAACCACTTCCTCGCCTAAAAGCCACGGCAGTACCCAAGCCTGCACCGACTATGTTCACGACCGCCATCGGTGCAACAAGTATCCACCATATGTCTCCACTCCACGTGAAGACACAAATTGCCGCCGCATTTGTTGCAACATTCAGTGCTTTTGCTGCGGCAGACGCATGAAGAAAGTCATGCCCTAAAAAGCGAACAAAGAAAAATACAAAGAAACTGCCGGTACCGGGTCCAAAGAAACCATCATAAACTCCTAGAAAAAAAGCAATGACACCTGCAAGAAGTGTTTCATACTTCTGAGGATACGTGGGACTGTGTTCGCGGCCAAACTGGCGACTCGCCAAAGTGTACAAGAACACACACCCCAGAAGGACTGGCAATACTTTTCGAAGCCACTCCGACTGAAAACAGGTTAGAAGCCAGGCACCGATAAATCCGCCAGAGACTGCCATCACAAGTGCTGGCACCAAACGTCGCCACGATACCGAAACGTGCACCGCGTACGACCTCGCCGCCCACGCAGTGCCCCAGACCATTGCAGATTTCGTTGTACCGAAAATACTTGGGAGCGGTGCGTCAGGGAAAACACTGAGCATGACAGGCAGCGAAACGAGCCCACCACCACCTGCAATTGCGTTCACGAACCCGCCAAAAAATGACCCTACGAGGATTAATACAATTTCTAATGTTGTCATTCAGCCAATCACACCGCGTTCCACAAAGCTTTTGTGTGCAGACAGGTTGTGCCACCGAACAAGCTGGTCAAGGCCATCCTATTTTTCCACATGATGGAGGTGAACATCCTGCTGAGGATACGGAAACGAAATGCCTGCATTGTCAAATTCTTGTTTCACAGATGCAGTGACTTCCCAAAACACCGTCATATAGTTTTCCGTTTTTGCCCACGGCCGTGCAATAAATAGGATCGCTGAATCTCCAAGCTCATTCATTCTTATAAGCGGCGCAGGATCTTTCAGCACGAGTGGATGGTTCTGTAAGATTTTTTCAAGAATTTCCTGCGTTTTCTTGGTGTCGTCGTCATAGCCAATACCGAATGTCATATCGATGCGCCGAGTATGACTCGCCGTTGAATTTGTAATGGTGTCACCACCAATCTTTCCATTTGGGACAATCATCATCTTATTATCAAATGTCCGAATCGTGGTCGACAGCATGTTCATCGAGTCAACAATTCCACTCACGCCACCGGCATCAATTACATCCCCAACATCAAATGGACGATATGCCAGAATAAGAAGTCCTTGAGCAAAGTTTGAAAGCGTCCCCTGAAGGGCTAGACCTATCACGAACGCTGCTCCGCCAATGAGTGCCAGCACTGGACTAGTATTAATTCCAAGGGCTGAAAGTGACGCGACAAAACCAAGCACAAGCACAGCCTGCCGCACGAAATTCACAAGAAACGTGCGGAGCAATGAGGAGGCACCCTCAAAACGAGAAAGTGCCTCACCCGCCAGCCGACTTGTGAGACGTGAAAGCATCCACGTAACCACTAAAATAACGCTGAACATGGAGAGGTGCCCAAGCCATCGCAGGCCACCCTGCGGCGACAATAACCAATTATTCAGCACCAAGAATGTTGCCTGCAGATTATAAAAATCAAACTCCAGCCCACTTACGGCGGACGCGTATTCCCTGAATTTCTTTGTATCACCACCCTTCCTCTCCCATTCATCAAGCACAAGACGAAACCGACTCAGGAGTTTTGACTGCTCTTCTTGTTGATAGGCAACCTTTGCATTTGAGCCACTCGCATGCAAGTTCTCAAGCTGCAGCGAGCTCACCTCGGAAACTTTTTTCTGTACTCGACTTTGCCAGGCTGCGGCCTCTTTTCCCAGCTCGTCACTCGTAAGAGGGCGTAACTCCAGCCGCAACACTTCTTTGCTTGGCACAGACGGTTCTTGATTTTTCTCATCAGCCTGACAGACCGCAGTGCTCAAAAGAACAAGAACGCACCATAGACTGAAAACAGCACAGAAGCGGTGGCTTTTGTTTACCAAAGAAACGAATTGAGCAATGTAACGTCGAAACATATAGATAGATCCGCAGAGGAAGTTTTGACCTTGTCTGAGAACAGACTTCAGGCACACTAAGCCTCAATCTTAGTACGCATTCTTTCCAGCCACCAATTGTGCCATTACCATGCCCGAACTTACAACATTCTCGTGGGTTTTGCTCGTGCTGGGGGCAACCGGCGTTGGAATCTCGAAAAGCGGACTAGCCGGTGTCAGTCTCGTTCATGTCATCATATTTGCCCATGTTTTTGGCGCGAAGACTTCAACAGGAGTGCTTCTGCCACTCCTTATTGTTGGCGATTGCTGCGCTGTCTGGTTGGTAGGCAAAGAAGTTGACTGGCGGTACGTCCTCCGGCTTTTACCCCCGGCTTTTGTAGGCGTCATTATCGGCTGGGGTCTTCTTGGCCGACTTGATGACGCTAC
>JABHNP010000183.1 GCA_018694455.1 Planctomycetaceae bacterium
GCAGCAAGCATGAGAATGCCAATACCAGCTCCAAAGTATCCACCGTACATTCCGATAAAAAACTGAACACCTGCTGCAAATAGAAGTGTTTTTTTATTAGGGTTATTGCTGGCATTGTCCTCTTTATTTTTTTGACTGTCGGCAAATCTTTTTGATAAGAGAGGCTGGATGGCAAAAAGCGCGGCTGCCAAAAGTATTAGTACAGGAACAACCGCATCAAAATACGTTGTTGGTAGTACAAGAACAAGAAGTGTTCCAATAACGCTACCTACAATACTGGGAAGAAAAAGCCAGGTTGACCATTTTGGCTGAGTACTACGTTCGTGACGGTATTCCCAAGTCGCTGATAATGTTCCAGGCCAAAGGCCGATAGTACTTGTTGCATTGGCAATAACAAGACGGGCCGGATCAGCAGGTAGGATGGCGGCGAGTGCTGGGAAAGTAAGAATTGTGCCACCACCTGCAACCGAATTAATTGCTGCAGCCACTGCGGTAATCGCAGCTATAAAAGCTAAAGATGGCAGGGAGTTAGCTGACTCAAATAACAAGAGAGCACATGCGCACAACATTATTCGGCAGGCCCTATTTTATTTGGAGAGAGAAGTTCTTTTTCTGGGCCAGTTTTAGGGGGCTTCGGTTGTATAACGCCACAGTCAATTAAGGTATAACCAGCCCAGAAAAAAGGATGCTTTGCATTTTGGGGAATGACAGAATCCACCACTTTAATTCGAGGCTCTCTGTCAAAGTCGGGCTGTTCATTTGTGACAAGATCAACTGCACGTTGCCAACTTTTTGTGGCAGGAACGGGAGCGTCTTGTTGAGCCTCATGTTGGCGATCTTTTATGAATTCAATGCCGAGATCGATGGCTGTGCGTCCGCCGACATTCCACCGGCTGAGAATAGCAGTTTCGGTTCCTGTTGCGACAAGATCCATAGCAGCCATAAAGAGATCATTTCCGGGAGAAGCACTTAATTTATTGAGGCCCTCGGAAGCTTGTGTTTGCATGCCTGTTAGAACAACACATCGTGCGGTCTTCGCGGGAGCGTTGAGCCACTCGTTGAAAGACATGCCCGGCCTGCCACCGTGTGTCGCTATTAGTGGTCGGTTCGTGCTTGTTCCGGGCATTGAAAGTTCGTCAAAAATGAGCAGGTTATCGGCTAGCGAAGCGGACCCACCAACGGGTTTGTTCGCTTCTCTCGCTGGTAGCACAAGAGCGTCAGGTAAAGCAGTCTGTACACGTGCGAGCAAGGCGCTGGCTTGTTCCGACGCATTGTTACGGTAAGTCAAATTTGCATGCACTTCAGTGAGAGAAGGCACGGATGATTTTTGTCGAGGTCTAACAGCAAGACTTCGGGATGGTGAATATCGGAGTAAGCAGACATCTCTTAGCCGCAGGTGTGCGTCGTCATCTGTTCTTGTTTTCTTACGACCCACCGGAAGTAATTCAAATGGTAGGTACCACAGTAAGCCATCTGGAACAATTATCAGTTCATCATATTCTTGGTGAGCATGCAGTGATACTGTTGAATCTTCGAACAACAAGGAAGCTAAGGTTTCGACATCATGCCGCCACTCATTGTTATCAAGCCGATCAGTTTCTACGGGACGTAGAGGGTGGTAGAGACTAAGGGAACGTGCGAGTGCAATTACCGTTTTGCGTACTTCGTCAGGACGCTTCACCCTCCAGGAGGCCGCTTGCTTCGAGGCTTCGAGGCTGGCAAACAACCCAGCGTTCGTCCACGTGAATGTAAGGAGGCGTTGTTTGTTGACAAGTCGTTCTCTGACTGCCGTTGTTTCTAAAAGCGGTGGGAACTGTAGTGGAAAAATATTTCTGCCTGCAGCGATAAAATTGATCTGACTCTGCAAGATGCCGTTTCTCGTAGCAAATTCTTTCCACAACTTAGAAGTGTCGCTAACCTCTGCATCAAGAGGTGGGCCAGTGGATTTCAGTAAAGACTTTTTCAGTGACCGTCGTATGGCATCAATTGTGCTGAGGTTTGTTGCAACATCAGGATAATGAGCTAATATTTTTTTACGAAGCGTAGACTCTTCATCACTTATTTCCGAAGTGTTGCTCAATAAATGAAGAAGGTTGTCGCGTCGGCCGCCTAACGGACGGTTTGCAAGCCATCGGTTCCGCCGGTCATGCTCAACGGCATCAAGCCAGGCTTCATCACCTCGACTATTTGTAAGGAAAATATTTTGAGTTACTGCAAGCCAAGCGTTAAAAGCAGAGGATCTGTCCGTAGAGATTACAGCAATGGCGTCAAGTGGATCTGTCTGAACGCTGACTGATTGAGGGTCTGCAAGTAAGCCTTTGAAAAGGTCACTCGCTTCTCGGTCGGAGTACCCCGATTCTTTTCGAAGAATCGCATCGGTGAGGAGTTGAGTTTGGAAGAGTGTCGATGAGCATCCCCGCGCAAGAGTCAGTGCCTTTGCGTATTCAGCATCACCTTGAGCATTATTTCCTCCGGAGTATGCAATTAAAGACCCTGCATATTTGAAGTACGCACCGCATCGACCCAACGCGAGTTCACTGTTTTCAAGAAGGTGGTTCAGTTTAAATGCAGATCTGGCGGCTTGCTGAATATTACCTTGTTCAGCAAGAACTGCCGTAGTATTTGAAAGGAGCCTTAAAGAAAGGCTCGGCAACTGTTTTTCGGACCATCCAATTACTGCCGCTACAGACTGCGGTAATCTGCCATCGAGCGCAAGATGTGCATTAGCTGCCCAACGAAAGGCTTCTTCTAATGCGCGAGCATCTTCTTGGACAGCTGCTGCGAATGCGGCCTGCTCGAGCACTTTTGTTGCACGTTCAAGATCGCCAGTATCAATTGCAATTCTGCCCGCGACCAACAGCGCCCATGGCGTTAGAGAATGGTCAAATTGAGTCTCAAGGAGTGAACCACGATTTAATAAGGGTAATGCCTGCTCGTTTCGTGCCTCAGACCAATAGACGATGCCGAGGCAGACATCAATCCATGCTTGTGAAAAATGGTTTTGGGGTGCTGGCCGTTGCTGTAACCACGAAGAGATATTTTCTAAAGCTTTGCCATCTTTGGCTAATGGTCCAAGGAGATCGGTTCGCCTGTACAGGCTTATGGCAAGTGAACGCATGATTTCATGAGGTCGCACCGGGTACTCAATAGGTGCCGAGAGTACACCGCCTCCTTGCAAAACACTTTGTGGATCTGATGTGCCTAAGCGAATTGTCAGTCGGCTCGGAAGGTCAGAGAGAGTTATGTTTCTCGGTAAGGGTCCCCAGAGTTGTCGAGCTCGCTCGTTGCGAGCTTTGAGTGGCTGGTTTGGGAAGCGAATATCTTGAAGCCAATTGCCGTGTGACGATGCGTGAGTTATTGCTTCGTTATAAAAACCGACCGCTTCCCGATAGCGGCCTGTTTCAAAAAGACATTCGCCTACGATTGCAGCAGCAGCGGCTGAATCAATCCATCGTTGGGTTCCAAATTTTAGACATCCCTTGTACTCCTTCTGAGCTAATTCAAGTGCGCCGCTAAAATTGCCGTAGGCCAGAGCTCGTTGTGCCAGATCATATACCTGGCTCGGAACGGTTCGGCCTCCGTCTCCTGGCATTGAAAACGTCTGGCTTTGGCAAACTTTTATTGAGAACCCGTAAAAAATGAGTCCCAAAAAAGCACTAATTACAACATTGGAAAAACGGGTCACGGATTGAACTTCTAGAGAAGATTGTGGTTTACAGTCGCTAGCGAACAAGTTGTTCTCGAAAACGTGCCCTCTCAAACTAATCGTTCGGTGTGCTGAGAGGCAAAAGCTGAATGGCATCGTGAGGCGAGGCCAGCGATATTACAAAGTTGTGACGTGTCACACTTGGGTAAATGGGCAAGATCGGTAGCAGAATCTTGAGTGGTTTTAATGAAAATCGGAATTACCGCAAGTTTACGGGTTAGAGCGGTCGATACGTCATTACCGGACTTTAAGGGCTCTGATTATATGGCTCGTCACTCTCAAGTATCAGTCAAGCAAACTACTATGCACCGTTTTTTCCTACTCTTTTTCGTTGTTGTCGTCGGGGCGTCTCTTGTTGGGTGCCAAGTTGATGTGAGTGGACAAACTCTACCTAGCGCTTATTACTTGCAAGATGACATTCAATATTTCCCGGCAGGTCCAGAATTTAAACTCTCGAAGGAAGCAGCAGCGCTCAAAGCGTATAGTGATCAAAACAGTGTGGATGATCAGACAAACTGTGATTCGTGCCGTTAATCGTTTTCTTTGCTGTCCGCCGAACGCAACATACCCCCCCGACTCATTCGGGAACTATGCGTGCTTGAGGGCGATTCTCCGAAAAGCCCAAAAAAGAGTCTTTTTGTGAAGGATCAAAAGTGTTTTGCCTGAAACTTTGAACACTGCAGGCATAACTGCTTGCATGTTTGGCAGCTTTTTGTATTATTCTGTGGGAAGTTGACCCATTAAGTAGTTTTAAAGTATAAATTTGTGGGTTTTGTGCCAAATAAACAGTAGTGTTGTGACATGGCACTCGTCAGGTTTCGTAAATAAGTAAATCTCCTCCCTTCAATGCAGCAGAAGCATGCAACGGTGTCATGACGATCGAATCCGATTTGTTGCTTGGCGAATTTTCGCGGACGCTCGACGAGCGATATCGCCTTGGCCTGCCCCCAGAATTGCTGGAGCCATTAGTTTCCCAGGGAGAAGAAATTGTTCTTGCCAAGGAGAGAGCTGGTTGCCTGTCGCTGTGGAACGCTGTGGTTTGGAAGCCACGAATCGATGCGGCAGTAGATGTTCTTCGAAGCAAGTTAGCTGCAGGAGTTTTGGCTCAGCGAGTCGATCAGGTTCAAAGCCTAGGGCGTTTGCTGTCAACACGTCATCGCACAATTTCATTCGCGGGGCGAGGGCGTTTAGTTGTCCCAGATGGTTTCAGAGAATTTCTTGGCGTCGAGACTGGCGGTGACCTTTTTGTCGTTGGTGCTGCGGTGTGTATTGAACTTTGGAACCCAATTGCTTGGAGCGAATTCATAACGACTGAAATGCCTGATTTTCGTAGACAAATTGATGAACTCACGGTGTAGAGGAAAGACAAAACACAACATTGGCCATGCCTGGACGGGAGGCAGAAGTTGACTTGCTTTGGA
>JABHNP010000176.1 GCA_018694455.1 Planctomycetaceae bacterium
AAACCAGATTCCGTATGCATTAAATATCGATAAGGACGGCATTGTCTGGGTCTGCGGTACTGGAAACGACACAATCAACAGGTTTGACCCCGTCACTGAAACACTTGTTGAGTTCCGTTTACCAACCCGCGTCTCATACACACGTGAAATTGAATTTGATGATGACGGCAATGTCTGGACCAGTACATCTGGACCAGCCCGTCATATGGAACGAGGCGTTGGGGCTGTGATCTGTATTTCGTTACCTGACACGCTGCCAACAAATGGTGGCACGCAGCTCATCGCAAAAACATACGACGGGAATCATGATGTGGGAAATCTTGCTGTAGCACCAAAACGTAGGCCTCCGAATCAGGGCCTGTTTCAAAAAATTGGTCACTCTCCATTACCAGCTGCCTACCACGGAAACAATCATCAAGAATATGTTGATGCACGGATGACTGAACTCAGTTCATCGAAACGACAGCAGGTGAACAAGTTATGGCAACAGTTCCGACGCCAGAATCCAAAGCGAAGCCGTGATGGCCAAATGTTTATTCGTATTCTAGAACACGTCGGAAGTACCGAGCCGGATGCTATTCCAATCAGAAAGTTTGTAAAAAAATGGAAGCAGAATTATCGGGAGCTGATTACACAGGCAAATCATTTAGAGAATCGATCTCTCAACAATGGCCGGTACGTTTTCGAACAGGCAGCCTGTAGCCGATGCCATTCGATTGAAGGAAAGGGTGCAAAATACGGCCCGGACCTAACAGCGGTCTCAAAACGCTTTCAGGGCAGCAAGCTTCTGTTGCAGCTTGTAAATCCATCTCAAGAGATTCATAAGGATTTTAAAACACAGATGATTCTTGTTGATGATGGTCGTCTTCTGACTGGCTTAGTAGTCAATGAAACACCGGACCATGTAGAGATCGTACAGAACCTGCTTCGACCGGAGAATATTGAGCGAATTCAAAAGTCAGCGATTGAGGAACGAAAGGTTGCTGACGTTTCCAGCATGCCGAGTGGATTACTCGATACCTTTACAGCTGAAGATATTCTCGACCTTTTGGCATTTGTCGAGTCCTCAAAGGCTATTCCAGCTACAAACCAATGAGACTATCTCGATATCTTCTCCGAAAGTATTTCGTCGCATGGGCGTATCTGCTTGCTACCAACATGCCGTTTGTACATGCGGAAAATGATTTTCATGCAGTTGAAAATCTGGTCCAGACAGCCTGTATCTCGTGTCATGATGCAAAGACAGAGACAAAACTGAACTTGAACGCCATCGATAAACCGGATGCGTCACCGGAAGCGTTCCAGCAATGGGTGCTCATATTCGATCGTATTCAGCGTCGAGAAATGCCTCCACCAGATTCTTTTGTGCCAAGTGATGAAGCGAGGCATGCCGCATTATCGACACTTAAAAAAGAACTTTCACAAATAAATACACAGGCACGAAAACAGAATGGAAGAGTGCCCTCAAGGCGGCTGTCACGACGTGAGTACGAACATACGCTTCATGATCTTCTGGGCATAGGTGGTGAAATTGCAAAATATCTCCCACCAGAAGATGAGTCAGGAGCGTTTGATGTAGTGGCGGCGAATCAGGAAATGTCCAGCGTCCACGTGAAAGGTTTTCTCAAAGCAGCCGAAGCCGCTCTTGATGAAGCAATTGAGTTGGGTCCAAAACCAAACATGAAACGTGAGCTTGATTATGCAAACTCGCGATATATGCAAATGTGGTTTGAACGAACTGTCCGCCGTGGCGGTGGCACAGTTTTTCGAGACAACGATGATCTCATCATGTTCCGTGGTGAAAACTACAACCTGCGCTCGGATGCAAATGGCCTGCGATTTTCCACTCCCGGACGATATCAGATTACGGTGACCGGCTCCGCGTATCAGCCGCGCTCGTCGGTAACCATGAGCCTCAAGCGTCAGAATGATATTCAGGGCAGTAGTGAACTCTTTGCCGCATGGGATGTGACAGAGAAAATGCGAACTGTTTCAACGATTCACTATTTCCGTCCAGATGATTACTTTTATGTCAGTGCTGATGAACTTGAACCGGCACCTGATGGCAAAGTCATTTACAACTCTCAACCTGCAAGTGAATTTAAAGGAGAGGGTGTACGGGTTCGTAAGGTGCTTGTTGAAGGTCCGCTGGAAACTACGTGGCCTCCACGCCGAACACGATCCCTGTTCCCAGGTGTTGAATGGGAACGGACTGTAAATAAAAGATCGTACAGACCGGTTACAACAAAATCTCATTACCAACATATTCGTGACGCTGTGGCAGCGCTTGCGCCCAGAGCCTTCCGGAGACGAGTCACTAAGAAAGAAATAACGGAACTGACCAATCTCGCTATTCCGAGCCTCGAAGCCCAGCGTGGGTTCATTGCCAGCGCTTGCATTCCATTAACAGCGATCCTCATTTCTCCACATACGCTCCTTCTGACAAACGATTTGCAGAAAAATAAATCGAAGCTAACCAACTATACGATTGCCTCTCGACTTTCATATTTTCTCTGGCGAAGCCCTCCTGACGAAGAGTTACTTCGTTTAGCGAGCGAGGGAAGGCTTTCTGAAACCAACACGCTGTCTACTCAGGTAGATCGACTCTTGGCTGATAAAAAAAACCAACTCTTTATTCATGATTTTATCGATCAGTGGTTCGAACTCGATCAGATTGATGCAACGACACCTGATATAAAACTGTACCCTGAATATGATGATGTCTTACGTCGAGCAATGCTTGCTGAGACACGAGAGTTTTTCTCGTATCTGCTGAAAGAAAATCTGCCAATCCATAACCTGATTGACTCCGACTTTACATTCCTGAACCGCCGTCTTGCTGAACACTATGACATCAAAGGCGTATTTGGCGAGACGATGAGGAAAGTCTCCTTGGACGCGTCGAGTCCTCGAGGCGGCATTCTTGGCCATGCCTCAATTGCAAAAGTGACTGCAAATGGAAGTGTCACAACGCCCGTCAAACGTGGCAATTTTATCCTTACGCATGTGTTGGGTCTTCCACCGAATCCACCACCGCCAGACATTGCCACCATTGAACCAGATACACGAGGCACTACCACAATTCGTCAGATGCTTTTAAAGCATCAGTCGGTTGAAACATGTGCGAGGTGTCATCAGCATATCGATCCACCAGGTTTCGCAATGGAAGGCTTTGATCCGGTTGGTACGTACCGGCAGCACTATCGCATTGGTAAAAATATGAAACAAAGTCTTCAACCTGGATTACGGTTAAAGCGAGTGGGTTACAACTCAGGCCCGCGTGTAAACACGTCTGGGGTTACAGTCGAGGGCGATGTTTTTCAAAACATTCGTGAATATCGAAAATTACTTCGTGAATCAACCAAACAAATTGCACGAAATACGCTCTCACAATTGATCATTTTTGCGACGGGTGGTGAGATTGGATTTTCTGATCGTGATGAAGTCGAACGCATTCTTTCTGCGACACAAAGCGACGGATATCCTCTCCGAAGTCTTGTCCACCACGTTGTTACAAGTCCCCTGTTCAGGAATCGATGATGCACACACCGCTCTCACGACGCACAGCACTAAAAGCTTCTGGAATTACAGTTGCCTTGCCTCTTCTTGAATCCATGAGCATGGCAGTCGGCGGCACTCAGATGACGCCACCCAAGCGACTGGTGTGTATCTGCAACACGCTTGGCCTCCATGCACCGTCTCTGTTTCCTCAGAGAACAGGCTCCGATTATGAAAGCACGGAATACCTAGACATTCTTAAACGTCATCGTAAGGAGTTCACGGTATTCGCCGGTCTTTCACATCCCGACCAAGTAGGGAAAGATCCTCACGACACCGAGATGACCTTTCTGACATCTGCAAGAAACCCCGGCCTCGGAGGTTTTCGAAACACGATTTCAATTGATCAGTTTGCTGCCGAGAAAATTGGAAATGTGACAAGATACCCATCTGTCTCACTGAGTAGTAATAGAAAGAAAAGTCAGTCTTTCACAAGAAACGGTGTGATGATTCCTGCTGATGATATGCCGTCTCAGGTGTATACAAAATTATTCTTGCGTGGAAGTCAAAAAGAAATCAGACAACAGAGACAACGCCTCGCAGATGGCCATAGCATTCTCGATAGTGTAATTGAGCAGATACGATCAATAGAACGTACAACACCCAGCAGCGATAAAAGTCAACTTGAACAATATTTTGACTCCATTCGGGTTGCTGAAACAGAATTAAATAATTCCGAAGTATGGCTCGATCGACCGAAACCCAGTGTTCAGACTGTAACTCCAGAAAATATTGCCGACCCATCTGATTTAGTTGGTCGTGTACGGTCGCTCCTCAACCTCATTCCACT
>JABHNP010000121.1 GCA_018694455.1 Planctomycetaceae bacterium
ACCAGTAATACCCAGCCAGAGTCGTGCTCGTCCGTAGCCCGGAACCTCATCACCGGTCGTTGTCTCGTTTTGGCGAGGCGCATTCGAACGGTGCATTGCCTCAGCTGTTTTACTGATTCCACGGAGCATGCCTCCGAACACAAATTCATGAAGCGGCACAACGGCATACCAGTAAAGTAGCCCTGCAAGTCCGCGTGGGCGAAACCGTGCTGTCATGACGAGTCGTGTTATTGGTGGTTGACGACCTGGTTCGACAGGCTCGATTTGAAAATCAAGCTGAGCCTCCCCTGGGAGTTTCATTTCCGCACGAAGAGAGAGTGAGCGATCTCTGTCGATGCCGACCACCCGCCAGAAATCGAGTGTCTCACCAAATTCAACAGTCTCGGGAAGTCGTCGTCCTCGCCGAAGTCCTGGCCCTCCTACAAGCGTGTCCATCCAGCCTCGAATGCGCCAGAGAATATCCCCGGCATACCAGCCGTTGCCGCCGCCAATTCGGCAGACTGCAGCATAGAGGCTGGCTGAATCAGCTTCCACATCAACGACTCTCTCGTCCGTGAAGACCGTTCCGCCAGCCCATGAAGGATCACCCGGAATCGGCCCAGCAACACTCCACCGTGTTTCGACATCCTGGCGTTCAATCTTCTCAAGGGCGCGACGTATTGCTTCACGTGCCCCGAGCGGTGTGTGCGGCATGAGTTGTTGTGTTGTGTCATCAGTGACAACCACTCGATTTTTGAGCCCCTCTGCGAGCGGACGAGCGATTCGATAGGAGACTGGTGTCACAAGATTAATCCAGAGCGAACTGAGCCGTGGAGTAAGCACCGGTACCGGAATAATAATTCGTCGGCGAAGTCCGAGTTCCTCTGCCATGACCCTCATGAGTTCCTGGTATGCCATGACATCATTGCCACCAATTTCGAGAGTTTTTCCTGATGTATCGTGCACTTCAAGACACTGGGCAAGCCAGTACAGCACATCTGCAATAGCAACTGGTTGGCATTCTGTCGTAACCCATTTCGGCGTCACCATAATCGGAAGACGTTCAACGAGGTATCGCAAGATTTCAAATGATGCTGAACCGGAACCAATGATCATCGCTGCACGGAACGTCGTTACTGGTATGCCAGATGAAGCAAGTTCCTCCTCGACTTGGCGTCGTGAACGAAGATGTTGGCTCAGATCTGGGCCCATTTCACCAAGGCCGCCGAGGTAGATGATACGGGGTAAGTCGGCAGATCTTGCTGCGTTTGCAAACATGCGGGCGAGGTCACGATCACGATCAGCATATGTGCCACCGGTTGCAACCATGGAGTGCACGAGGTAATACGCGGCTTTACAGTTTCGCATGGCCTCAGTAACCGACTCTCGATCGCTGAGGTCGGCATTGATAACCTCAAGCTGTGGGTGTTGTCGCCATGGTCGCGCGTCGAGTTTCCGTGGCTCTCGAACGAGACATCGAACGCGATAGCCTGCCTCAAGCAGAAGTGGCACAAGTCTGCCACCGACATATCCAGTTGCACCAGTGACAAAAATTATTTCATCTTCATTATCTGGAGTAATACGAGTGGAATCTTCTTCGGTCATAAGTTTCTTTTCTCGCGGGCAATATGGGTTCAAGTTCAAGGCTTTTTCGTAGTGCTCATTAAGACCGACACCAGATAACGCAGACGCCAGTGGTATATTCTACGAGGTTTCGCCGGAGGAATTTATTTTCTTTTAGTGACTAGATAAACGCTTTCCTTTTGTTGGTAAAATCATAACCAGATGGGATCGTGCTGTGCGATTTTTATTGGAACTCGATATGGCGGAAGTGTATGCATACCAAAGAGGATTCACGAATGGCGACAACGGCAGACAGTTACGGAATGGCCCAATGGCAAGGCAAAACGGCCCTCGTTACCGGTGCAAGTAATGGTATCGGAGCAGCTCTAGCAGGACGTCTTCTTCGTGAGGGGATGAATGTGGTTGGGTGCGCTCGTCGTCAGAATCGTGTCGCTGAAGTTCTTGCTGCAGTCGATACGTCTGGTCAGAACAGTCTTGCTGTGGAGTGTGATGTGCGTGACGAAAAGTCTGTGCAAAAAGCTTTCACGGATGCACGGGAGCGTTTCGGTGGCGTTCACGTATTAATCAATAATGCAGGTTTAGGTCATGCGGATTCACTCGCCGATGGGAAGGTTGACGAGTGGCGTGAAATGCTTGATGTGAATGTGCTCGGGTTGTGTATCTGCACCCGCGAAGCACTCGCTGATATGCGGTCGAGAGGAGATCGTGGGCATATTATTCACATCGGCTCAATGGCTGGTCAGCGGGTTCCTGCTGGAGCTGGTCTTTATGCTGCAACGAAACATGCGGTTCGCGCACTGACTGAATCTCTTCGGATTGAATTGCGAGAAAATGAAGATTCAATCCGTGTTGGTGAAATATGTCCCGGTTTTGTCGAAACAGGCTTCGCGGGCCACTATATGAAGTCGGAGGAAAAGGCGCGCGAGGTGTACTCTCAGTTTAAGGTTTTAGAAGCAAATGATGTAGCAGACGCTGTGGTGTACATGCTGTCGTGTCCGGAGCATGTCCAGGTGCACGACATTCTTTTGCGACCAACCAAACAGCCGACATAAGGCAGGGCAGTCATTGTCCGAAGATAATGGGTGACGACTCATTTGATGAGTAGTGTTCGCACGAAAGAAGGAGAACGTTTCATGATTCGTGTGGTGGGAAGCCGAACAAGAAGAGCAGGTATGGTATCGACCCCGCAAGGTTTTTTTGTATGCAAGGTTTTTCTGTATGTCAGATCGTCCGAATATTCCCGGCATGACGCAGCGGGTCTGGATTTGTGTTCTGAAGACGAGTGATCTCGTAGGATTGCGCCGTCGCGCAGATCGTCCTCGAGTTATTGTTAAAGCTCTCACGAAACGACCGGGTCTTGAACTGGACCGATGGGTCAAAACATCTCGGCGAGCAAAGCGGATGCGAGTCGTAAATGTTGTCTATGAGGCAATGCCAAAACCTGCAGAGTCAGGTGGGCGAGATTGCCCATTTATCAAGCCGGAACAGAAATTGGATATAGACGCTGCCATGAAGTCGATGCGGCAGCGACTTCGATGTGACGGATACACAGTCAATGGTGATATGACTGTCTGGCATCTTTATATTATTGAGCTGAAGCCATTGGTAACAGGCTCGGATGCTCCTTCTGGATATCTTTATGTTGGGCAAACGAGTCAGCCGTTGGAAGATCGGATTCGCCAACATCGCGAGGGTCATCACAATCCGAAGGGGCAGCGGCTGCACAGTTCGAACTGTCATAGAAGATTTGTTCGCCCTCGATTCGATCTGCTCCTTGAACATTTCAGTCAGACTTTGTACTGCCAAGAGGACGCACTTACCGCTGAATCTGATCTCCGGCTTGCAATGGAAGCCGACGGCTATGTTGTTGATGGCGGAACGGAGAAGCTAAGCGTGCGCCGACGGGCTCTTGGTATTGATGACTAAGGCGTAGCCTCTGGCTAGGCCTTAGTCTGCGTTTTCAATGAGGCCAAGAACCGTATCAAGTGAAACGCAGTCTTTGAAAACCATTTGGTTTCCGAATGATTCATGCTGACGATGGTTTTTACTTGGCTGTGTTGAATATGTTCTCGATACCATGCCTATAACGTTGCCACTTGAGTCAAAGACAGGACCGCCGCTGCTGCCGACAGCATAGTCCGCGGTGACACTCATCCAGACAGGTGCCGGGGCGACCCGCGATGCTCCGTTACTATTGCGGTTCCTTGGTGTGTGAGAGGTTCCACCTGACTTTGTCATCGTTGCAGGATCTGCGTTATGGCGGTGGTATCTGGACACCACACCCCGAGTGAGACTGTAGAAGCGGCCGGCTGGATGGCTGATTACAACAACAGCGTCCCCGCAGTCAGCTGGGCGACCGAGTCTGAGGAATGGAAGCACAAAACCACGTGTGTCTAGCTGTGCAATAACTGCGTCTCCATCACGATCAGATGCGAGAATACTACGAATGGCAAAGACGTTGCCATCAGATGTCATGACTCCAAAATAGTGATTCGCATCCCCTGTAAAGACATGATGATTTGTGACAACCAGCCCGTCATCAGAGAGGATCCAGCCGGATGCCATTCCGCCGAGGTGCCATTTACTACAGCTGTCGCACTTATAAATAGATCCGATAACGACAACTGCCGGCATCACACGTTGATAGAGATGCTCTTCTGTGGCTCCTGCTGGAATGTGTTGTCGGTTTGGTAGCCGAATGGCACTACCCTCCGTTTGAGCTAACAAACTGAGGGCATTCCCCGATTCAAGTGTTCGTTGCGTTTTGGACGGTGCGTTTTCAACAAGAGCTGCGAGGCCTTCTATAAATTGTTCAGCGAGTGCTGCGTCATCAACAACCGGGTTTTGTGTCCTCGCAGAAGAGGTTTTTTCCATCATTGGAAAAAGCAGACAGGCGAGGATAACGAGCAGTAGTTTGTGCGATGTGTTCATACTCAAAGAATACGCGTTAGAAATGTCGGTGGGTCGAATTGTTTTAGAAGATTCGAGGTGACTTTCAATACATCGTCGGATGTAATCTCTATAATCGGCTGTCTTCGCTTACCCGCCAAGGTTACTCTGCCGGAGTAAATTAACATGGCGATCGAAATACATGCACTGAAGTGCGATGAAAACTGAAGAAGCAATGATTCTCTACGACACGAACTGAATCCGACTGAGTGATGTTCAATTGAGTGGCATTTTGTGCAGAGAGAGCAGAGGTTTGCTTATTTTTCAAATAAAAGTTTTTGGCTTGCTGTGGGGAGCTGTGCGTTGTGCATAGCCTCTGCTTGATTGCTGTCCAAACACTGGTGCTGGCATCTGATGCCATCGTGCCGAACGTCATTTACATAGTCAGAGACTTGAGATATTACTGTTGTTTCTTTTGGAAACGAAAGCAAGTCATGAGAGAGTTCTGCAAGTTCCGTGGCTGGAGAAAGCCACGCGTCATATCGCTCTGGCTGAACTACAACGGGCATGCGTGGATGAAGATACTGCATTGCTTGATTGGCCTCACAAGTCAGAATGATACAGGTTTCTATTCTTTTACCGTTGTCTTCCCAGGAGTCCCAAAGGCCACCGATACCAAAAGGTTCATTTGATATCGTCTGAATATAGTGCGTCTGTTTTCGCTTTCCCGAAGTCGTCCATTCATAGAACCCATTAGCAGGAATAAGACACCTTCGTCGGCGAAAGCTGTCACGGAAAGAAGGCTTAGTTAACACAGTCTCTGAACGAGCATTCGTTAATCGCGCACCAACGGATTGATCCCTAGACCATGATGGGATGAGTCCCCATCTTAACAATGAACTTACGTGTTTGTGAGTTTGGGACTGAAGGCGAATGACCAGAATTTTTTGGGATGGCGATATGTTAAATCGTGGTGTTATGGGAGTGCTGAGATCGACACCAAAAAGTGTGCAGATCCTTGACTCATCAGAAGTAAGAGCAAATCGGCCACACATAGAACACAGTTTTTCTGGCAGAATTTAGGAAATGGAATGCATGAGACTAAGGCGGTTCCGTGGCAGGCAGGAATAACAAGTTGCCGACTAAAACGTCGATTTTGACTAAGCGTCAGATTATAGATTGGCCCCGAGATATGATAATTATGCAGTAGAACGCGTATTTTAAATACAGGCCACGTTGAGAACCAGAAGTTTTGTGTGAAATCAATCTCGTGCATGGTGTCGCGCAGTCATTCACGAGCCAGAAATACCACTTAGCAAGTCGCCTATGAATTCTGATAAAAGATCAAGTTGAAATCGACCACATCAGGCATATTGCTGCAGGCATGGTAGTCCAAAAAAATGACGTGTTTTTTGATTGCAATAAGCTTTTCAATGCGGTAAAAAGCGGTTGATATGCGTTTTAGTGTCAAAAATCAGGCCTTCCCGTTTCGGAATTGATTTCCATGCAGCGTTTTACCTCAATGCTACTTTTGAGTGTTTACGGCATTGTTTCGCTGCTGGGGCACGCTGGATTTGATGTGCTGGGTTTGCACTCGCACGGCCGAACCGACGCTGAGCATGCACATCATGCCGTCAAATGCAGCCATTGTCAGCATGGTCACAAGGCCGTTGAGCATAGTGAGGACAATTCGCAACCGTCACCAGAGCATGCAGATGACTGTTCGATTTGTAAGTGCTTTAGTCTTCTTAAGACACAGGTTGGTGCGTCGAAGCTACCGACGGTAAAATCAGTTCCATTTTGCTGTGAATCATCTGACCTGTACGAAAGACTCGCCACCTTTGATTTCACTCTTCTGCCGAAGCCGCGCGGTCCACCTGCGCTTCAGGTGTAAGCACGCAAAGCTTGTAATAGTTCATTATCTGTTAGAGATGATGAGTCTAACTTTGCAGGATTTGCCTAGTTGTCCAGTTTAAAACTGTGTAGGCACGTGAGGGCTGATTGCCCGTGCATCTTTTTCTGTAGTTCAGTTCTGAATTTATTTCATAGTTTCATTTTGCATTTTGGAGTTTTCTAATGATAGTTCAAAGAAAAGAAAGTTCGCTTGGCGGCTTGGCGAATGTGCGATCTGGTTTCACACTGATTGAGTTACTTGTTGTAATCGCAATTATTGGCGTGCTGGTTGGCCTGCTTTTGCCAGCGGTACAGCAGGCTCGAGAAGCTGCTCGGCGCAGTGCATGCTCAAATAAAATGAAGCAGCAGGGACTTGCGATTCACAATTTTGCTGATGTGAATCCTGAAATGTTTCCAGCGGGATGGGTTGGTGAATACGAGAGTGGTGAATGGCATGGCGATGAGGGAGAAGGGTTTGGCTTTGCCAGTCGGATGCTTCCCTTCATTGAGGAGAACAATGTCTATAAGACAATTAACTTCAATCAGCAGGTTAGTCATTCCAGTAACGCAGCGGCTCGAACCACTGTGATTTCGACGTTTTTGTGCCCTTCTGATTCATATGGTTCAGGTGATCTTTTTAATCCAGGGGCGGAGGGCAGTGGCGAGGAAACCCCTGATGCAAGTCCCGGTTCAAATCAGTACGCTCGTAGCAACTACCCCGGTGTTTTTGGGTCAGAACATATGGGTGGTCATGATGATCATGATGATCTCACTGCTGCACTCAATGTCGAAGACGAAGGACTTGAACCTGGTGAAGGCAATGGAATTTTCTTTGCCGGTGGTGCCAATGGACAAAATGCAGTGAGTTTTAGAGATGTTAGCGACGGCTTAAGCAAGACGATCATGATTGGTGAACGAGATAGCCGACT
Source organism: Planctomycetaceae bacterium (assembly GCA_018694455.1). Lineage (GTDB taxonomy): Bacteria > Planctomycetota > Planctomycetia > Pirellulales > UBA1268 > UBA1268. Next base: position 7,275 of record JABHNP010000121.1, read on the forward strand.
AGGCGGAAGTCTCTGGATTGGTAGAGGAGATGGCCTGGAATCCGGAATGTCACGAGTTGTTGGAGTTGGTGAGCATGTGTTTAACAGCGGTGACCCTCACTTTGAAGACTTCTTTTCTTCACATCCAGGTGGTGTGAGTTTTGTCTTTGCCGATGGACATGTCGCCTTCCTGAGTGATGGAATGTCAGAGTCACTTTTCCAGTCGCTGTCAACACGTGCTGGTGGTGAAGTTGTGAACGGTACCTTCTAAGAAAATTGGTGTCGCGGTGGGGAGTAATACATCTCCCCACTGCGATACCGTATCCAAGATCGACCCGTAAATTAGTTACGAAACGGATTTGTACGTCTCAGCAAAATAAGGGGATGTGCACTAATTTTTTCTGTGGTAGAAAAACAATAATTCTACGTTGTGTTCAACTAGGTTTGCTAAGTCATGATGCGGTTTGCATCCATTATTCTGTTAAGCGCATATTGCCTCGTCTCCCTCTTGGGTCACGCTGGTTTTACCGTTGTACGAGGCGCAGCATTCGAGTGGATAAGTGCAAATCATAGTGCGCGAACTGCGACTCAAGAATCCTTCGGTTGCCAATGTGGCTGCTCGCAGAATCGTGTCGAAATGGCTGTCGATGAAGGAGACGAATGCCCTAGCGGGTGTCCAGACGAATGCCCAGGCGGATGTCCAGACGACTGTGTTGTGTGTCACTTCTTCAGTCTTTTTAAGGCGCAAACGCTTGCCTGCCCCACACTCTATGTCAAAATCTGTGCCCTTGATGTTGAACTGTTTGTTGCTCGAAGCATTTTTGCTGAGTTTGATCATACGCTTCGGCCAAGACCTCGCGGCCCGCCGTCACTCATTGCGTAATCGTACGAGTGCCGTGAGTAGCATGTTGGGCCCTATGTAAGTCTCAGACAAATTATGTCTGAGAACATATGGCCGAATTCTTTTTGAGAATTTTTCTGTGTGCTTGCGCGTCTCTTTTGGCGTCCGTTAAAAATGCAATAAACATAAAAACTATACAAATATTTGGAGGAAATGATGATTGGAAAAAAGAGGAATATATCGTTTGGAAACAGTTTCCCAAGAAGTGGTTTCACGCTGATTGAGCTACTTGTTGTGATCGCAATTATTGGTGTGCTTGTTGGCCTACTTTTGCCGGCTGTACAGCAGGCTCGAGAAGCTGCTCGGCGCAGTGCATGCTCAAATAAAATGAAGCAGCAGGGTCTTGCGATTCACAATTTTGCTGACGTGAATCCAGAAAGGTTTCCAACAGGATGGGTTGGCGAATACGAGAATGGTGAATGGCACGGTGATGAAGGAGAAGGTTTTGGTTTTGCAAGCCAAATGCTTCCCTTCATTGAGGAAAACAATGTCTATAAGACAATTAACTTCAATCAGCAGGTGAGTCATTCCAGTAACGCAGCGGCTCGAACCACTGTGATTTCGACGTTTTTGTGCCCTTCTGATTCATATGGCTCAGGTGATCTTTTTAATCCAGGGGCGGAGGGCAGTGGCGAAGACACACCTGATGCAACTCCTGGATCGGTTCGGTATGCTCGTAGCAACTACCCAGGTGTTTTTGGGAACGAACACATCGCTGGCCACGAGCATGATGATCTCACTGCTGCACTCAGTGGTGGTGATGAAGGGCTTGAACCCGGTGAAGGCAACGGTATTTTCTTTGCCGGTGGAGCCAATGGGCAAAATGCGGTGAAATTCAAAAGTGTTACTGATGGCTTGAGTAAGACTGTCATGATTGGTGAACGAGATAGCCGGCTCGGCGGAAGTCTCTGGATTGGTAGAGGAGATGGCCTAGAAGCCGGAATGTCGCGAGTTATCGGAGTCGGTGAGCATGTGTTTAACAGCGGTGGCGAGGCTCACTTTGAAGACTTCTTTTCTTCACATCCAGGTGGTGTGAGTTTTGTCTTTGCCGATGGACATGTCGCCTTCCTGAGTGATGGGATGTCAGATACTCTGTTTGCGTCCCTGTGCTCGCGTGCCGGTGGTGAGGTAGTCAACGGTGATTATTAATCAAAGTTGGTCAGTCTAAGGAGCGAGGGGGAGCCATTGTTCTCCCCCTCGTTTTTGGGGCCCAGGGCGGAGTGTCTACCTCATAATTCACGAGAATTCTGGCAGGTTTTCGTTTCCTGAACGATCAAAGTCCCGTATCGTGCGTAAAGTAGTGATGACAGCAGCCTTTAATTGGTTTAAAAAATAGAGAAGTCACCCGACAAACCTTTTTGCGGAGCGTTCAACGCGTGAAGTACCTACGATTAGCTATGACTATCGCAGTATCAGTGGCAATGATGGTGCCAGCTGGGATTTTTGCGGAATGTTGTTGTAGTTCGGACAAAGTAAGTTGTTGCGCCGTTAATATTCCTGCTGAGGTTCCAAAGGTTAATTGCTGTAGTTGCGAGCAAATACAGGCTGATCGCGAGTCATCGCGGGCGTGTGTTACACCTCAGTTAGGGAACCGAGTTCGACCGTCATGCGAGTGTTGCCTCCGCGTTCGGCTGAGTTCAACGGCTTTGCCGGTACGTTTCACGAAGGATGTCGCACCTCAATCGATCTTGGGTCAGCAGCCCCCGATTGATTATGGTCTGCAGCAATTGTCTGCAAAGTATATTGAAACTACCCTACCTGTACTTAGTCATAATAAACGCCAAGCACTTCTTTGTGTCTGGATTCACTAATTGGAAATCTCTTCGTCTTTAGTTTTTTTACATTTCATTTATTGAACAAGGAGATTTCTATGTTAATTAAATCATTAGTAGGACTAGCGGTTCTCAGTGCTGTGGCAGCTATGCCATTTGGTCTTGCCGCTTTCAATAGTGCAAGTGCAACAGCATGTATGTGCTGCGGTGATAATTGCACATGTAAGGATTGCGGCTGTGATGCAAACCAGTGCTCGTGTAGTGCTGGTGGCTCATGTGCGTGCTCTTCTGGCTGCTCGTCTGCATGTTGCGACAAAGGCTGCAGTGAAACTGCTGTCGAGTCGAGTTGCTGTGCGAAGGGTGAATGTGATTCAGAACAGGATTGATTCTGATTTCACGCTTTAAATGAAGGGCCGCACTGGCAGCGCTAGTGCGGCCCTTTTTAGTTTGCCTGATGCGGCAGGCTCTATCAGAGTACCCAAAGACTTGTCCCGAGTCTGTAGTTTCAGATTCGTCTGTGATTTCAGATTCATTGGGTGCTGCTTGTGAAACCGATGCATTGTCTTTGCTTTTGCCGGATGTGCTTCTATCGGATGGACTCGTCTGGAAGTCCTGATTGAATCCCCTGATCCACAGGCATTCTGTCGGGCTTGCCGTCTCCATGGTCTGAGATTAATCGATCGAGTTCGTGCCGGAGCCGGACTACGGTGTCGGAGAATTCAGGGTCATGAATCAGGTTTTTGTCCTCCTCGGGGTCATTGGTCAAATCATAAAGCTCCGCCATATGCCGATCAGGTGACCCGTCACCGTGTGGATAGCGAATATACTTCCAACGATCGGTTCTCAAAGCACGGACGTTTGGCGTGTAGGGAAATTGGTGCTCGTAGTTGTATTCGTAATAGAAGCTGTCTCGCCAATCAGATTCATTACCTTGAGCTAGCTGTTTCCAGCTGCGGCCATGAACCTTTTCAAGCGGTTCAGCACCACAGATATCAAGGATCGTCGGAGCGAAATCGATGGTTGCAGTAATCTGTGGAATGACTTTGCCTTGCTTGGTTAGGCCGGGGTAGCGAGCAACAAGCGGAATGCGAATCGATGGTTCGTGTCCGGTTCGTTTGTCGACCATGCCATGCTCGCCCTCGAGCAAGCCGTTGTCCGAAGTAAAAATCACCAGCGTGTTGTCCAGTTCTCCGCGATCTTCGAGAAACTTGTAGAGACGTCCGACGCTGTCGTCCACTGAAAGAAGTGTTCCCCAATAGGCGCGGACCATTTTTGCAAAGTCTTTGACAGCCTCCGGCCTTTTGTCAGGAAATGTTTTTCGCCAGTCAAACAGTGGTCCGTAAATTCCGTGCCAGGTATCGAGTCGCTTTTTGAACCAGGCTGGCTTGTCGTCTAGGTTAAATGCACTCTTCGGATACTGAATATTAACGGAATCAAAAGCGTGTTGGTATTTCTTCTCGGGAAAGTAAAAGCTGTGAGGAGCTTTATGCCCTACCATGATTGCCCAGGGGTTGTCAGAATTCTGATTCTTGATCCAATCCATCGCCATGTCGGTCACGACGGTTGTGTAGTACCCCTTAACAACTCTCCGATCTTTTCCGTTGAAATTGAATTCGGTGTCAAAGTACTTCCCCTGACCTTTGTGAGTAACGAAATGATGAAAGCCGGGACGGGGCATATCATTGTTTTCGCCCATGTGCCACTTGCCGACATAAGCCGTTTCGTAACCAGACTCTTGAAGTCGTATTGGAAAGCTGACCATTCCCGTTGGATACTCAGTAAAATTGTTGGAGACACCATGGGTATGAGCGTAGAGTCCACTTAAGATAGATGCTCGGCTTGGGGAACATAAACTTGTGGTGCAGAAGTGATTCTTGAAAAGGAGACCCTCCGAGGCGAGCCGGTCGATGTGTGGAGTCTCCAGGTGTGGGTGACCCATACAACTCAATGCATCGTAACGTTGGTCGTCAGTTAAAATAAACAAGACGTTTGGGCGCTGCTGTTTGTTCTGTGTCTGCTTTTGGGTGTTTGTTTTGCTTGTGCTTGGAACGGTATCTGGTGGCAATTCTTCACCCTCTAAGACATAGGCGATCAGGTCTCGGATTTCACTGGCATCAAATTTGTCGAGAAGGCCAAGAGGCATGATTGATGTGGCAAGTTCCTGCCGCTCTTCAATATCAGTTTTTTGAATAAAAAAGATTTCACCATTTGTTTGTACGTACGCCTGCTTCTTGCCCTCTCGTCCAACGATAAGTCCTGTGAGAATTTTGCCATCCGTCGTCAGAAGTTGCTGTGGGCGATAATGGGGTGCCATTTCAGCGTTCGGATTGACGATATGTTTCAGTAACCAATCACGGGTAATGCCTGTCTGGTTTCGAATCGTTGTGAGATCTGGACCGATGTTATTCCCACGGCCGTTCATGGCGTGGCACTTGTAACAGCCTCCGAGAGTCGAGTGAAAGAAAAGCCTGCGGCCAACAGCTTTGTCTGGCTGACTTGACGCCTGGTCAACCAGTGCCTGCCACGCCTCGAGGTCAGCTATAGGAGGTTTTTCTGGCAGGTCTCGCCCAGTGATACCTGCTGATAGCGTACGAGCTGCTTCTGACGAGATTGTCTGGCTTGTTGATTGCGACAGGAGGTTTAGGAGCCCGTTATGGTCCGCCGCACTTGGGGTCAACCCTGCCACGGCATCAGCCCGGAGTGTATCACTGAGTGTTGAGTCACCTGCCAATTTGGCTAGAGACCACTTTTTGTTTGGATCAGGATGAATGACGAGTGAGTAAACTGCTTCACACTGAATTGATGGGTATTCAGATTGTGCCAGTTTTGAAAGCGTGTCAACGGTGAGTTGCTTGTGATTGACGTTGATACATTGCAGTGCAAGTGCACGTATGCGAGGTGTATTGTTTTTGTCGAGTGCCAGTTCCAGAAGTTTTTCATCAGGCGAGAATTCCTTTTTTGAAGAGCCCGCAAGCGTTGCAAGTGATGCAATCACTGCACGAAGTTCTTTGCGTTTGAGATTGGGACGACTGAGGAGTTTCTTAAGGTGTGTCTGGTACTGTGTGAGGCCTTTGTCTGCAATCCATTTGATTCCAACAAAACGAACTTGTGAGTCAGAGTCTTCCAGAAGGCTTGGGATAACACTGGCCTGCTGCTGAGGAGCGACTCGTTTCAGAACAACTGCATAATGCGCGCGTGCTGTTGGGTTTGAGAAGGTGTTCAGTGGACGGCGAGAGAGTGCAGTTGGATGTTTGGTAAGAGTCTGAACGGCATGAGTACGAACGTATGGATCGTCACTTCCCAATAATTCAAGAGCTTCTGTTGGGTGTAGCGACTTTTTGGGTTCACGATGGAG
>JABHNP010000318.1 GCA_018694455.1 Planctomycetaceae bacterium
CCACTGTCACAGCCACCATTGTCACAACCGCAAGCTGGCTCACAACCGCAAGCTGGCTCACAACCGCAAGCTGGCTCACATCCGCAAGCTGGCTCACATCCGCAAGCTGGCTCACATCCGCAAGCTGGCTCACATGAATCACAACACGAATCGCAACATCCATGTCCAAGCATTCTATCAAGAAGCTCAAAACCATAGGACTGACTACAGAAGGTGACACTTAATACCAGTGCACCGAGAAACATCATACGCTTCATCGAGCCACATCTCCTTTGCTTGTGGATCACGCCAGTGAGTTTAATCCCGACCGCGCGGTTTTTGTCACCCCGAGGGAGTGATCCACGAACTCTTTTCCGCGGTAGGCCTGCTCGAGACAATCCGTGACTCGAGAAAAATCAGGTTACTACCGCCCCCGTTTCGTTACCCGACGGGCACAGTGATGCCCCGGGGGACACAGGGGCTATCGGCGGACAAGGGAAACAGGCTTGAGTTGGCTCTAAGTTTTTTTTCAGTAACGACTTAGCTGTATCAGTCAGGAAAAATATGCGAGTTAAGACCACCATGCTGACTTTGCGGGCAAACGTCATACAGCCGGTATAGTTGGTTCTTAAAGATTCACTAACCGTTAAAACTCATCACCTTCGGCAACCATTTTGAGAAGATTTGCTAGACACGCGGAGTTTTCCGAATAGGTGTGCGGTGTGATTGTTCGGTTGTTGACACGGCGAGTTATAGTCATACAATCCTCGCCTAGCGTTTGGTGACTCCGAAAGCCAACCGGTATTTCGGAGTAAACAGGGAACACTGGTGTAATTCCAGGACGGCCCCGCCGCTGTAATCAGATAAGTAACATTAATTACTTAGCTTGGACATCATTCAAAACCATTGTGATCATAGTTTTTTGATCGCGAGAAGGTGTTGTCCAAACACGTCTGAAAGTCAGAAGACCTACCAATACGTAAATTGAAGCACGTACGGCTGCGAGGGCTGTTTTACGGGCACGGTTCACGCGAGTGTTCCGTAGATAGATTCAAAATTCAGGGTTACAGCGGATGTTTTCTGCTGTGATCGCGAGGAAATTAGCATGAGACAAGAAAAGTATTTTGACAGGGAAAATGTGTCAGTTCACAAACGTTATGGGGCAGTATGGGGGACCGACAAGTCCGGTTTTACGTTGATCGAATTACTTGTTGTCATAGCAATTATTGGTGTCCTCGTCGGTTTGTTGCTACCTGCAGTACAGCAAGCCCGCGAGTCAGCTCGTCGCATAAGTTGTTCAAGCAACGTTCGGCAGTTAGGTGTCGCTATGCATAGTTATATGTCTGCAAATAATGGAAAATTTCCGTGTCAGAGAGTTGATGATGATACTCGCTATGCAGCCTCTGTTGCTGGAAGCTGGACGCCGGGTGGTAAAGCGCTTTATTGGTTCGGTGAAGTTGATTACACAACTGACTCTAATGGCACGCTTGATGCCACAGCTGGGCCGCTACAGTCATATTTTGAATCGAACACTTCTGTTTTGCAGTGTCCAAACTTTTCCGAATCGATGCTTGAAGAAGTCAAGTTTGGTGATCGTATCGCCACCGCATTTGGGTACAACACGCAGCTCGGACCTGGTTCAGGAGGTTACTATGATCCCAGCCCGTATCAGGATAAGGCATATCGAATCAGAGACGTTCCTGAGACCTCTCGGACAGTTGCATTTGCAGAGACCGCTATGATTTATTTTGGAGCACCGTATGGTCTGAGAGAACAGCCTGGTGGTTTTAGTAAACCCTCGACGGCAGACCCAGTGGTTCATTTTCGTCATGGAGGTGGGTTTGCCAATGCGGTCTTTGTGGATGGGCATGTCGAAGGCTTCAGCCGAAAGTTCCGAAACGGACCTTGGACGAGTCCTGGTCAAGTGCTTCAGATGGAATTCCATAATATTGGGGTCATCTGCAATGAAGACATCATCAGTCCATTAGCTACTCAGAACGGTGGAGATTCTTTAGATGACGCAGAAGTAGATGCGTTGTGGGACCGAAACTAAACTATTCACTCGTAGGAGATTTCTTATGAAAGATATGCGTCTCTGGGGTGCGATATTCGGTCTTGTTATTGCCTCATGGCTTCTTTACCCGTCCGTATTTGCAAGGAGACCCCCAGCCGTTGATAACGATGAGGTGATTGTTATTCACTACGTTTGTCGAGAAAGTGGCAAAGTCTTTGAGCTCCCACTCGCTGGAGAATGTTGTGAGCATCCTGAAACTGGCCGTCAGACACTCGTTCCAGCAATCTACGATGCTCGTCGAAAAAAGTGGCGGCCTGGGCCACCACTTGCGGTAATGAGACAAATGGGGCTGCTTCAATCAGTCCCACGTGACTAGACTTTTTGCTATGGAAAATGGTTTAGACTCTTCCGTTTCGAAATCGACGCTGTATAAGAATGCTGCTGCGTGGGATCGACTTGCCGAATCGCACCAGGCGTTGGCGAAGCCTGCATGCGATGAAGCATTTATAAATCCAAGAAGTTGGCTTGGTACAGGTGGTCCTTCCGATCGCCCATGGCTTCCTTCTAGCCTAAAAGGGCTTGAAGTTCTTTGTCTTGCCGCAGGTGGAGGGAAGCATGGACCACTTTATGCAGCGGCCGGTGCAAAGGTGACTGTTGTCGACCTGTCAGCATCAATGCTTGACCTCGATCGACAGGTCGCCCGGGAACGAAAACTTCATGTAGAGCTGATACAGAGTTCAATGGATGATCTTACAATGTTAAAAACTGATCATTTCGATCTCGTTATTCATCCAGTCAGTAGTTGCTATCTGCCCTCTCTTATCAATCTTTTTTCTGAAATTGCTCGTATTTGTCGCCCTAGCGGGCTGTACCTCAGCCAGCATAAATCACCAAGAAGTTTGCAGTCATCGTCACAACTCAATTCAAATGGACGGTACGAGCTGCTGTATCCAGAGAGTTATCCAGCAGCACATCCAAGAGCTTTGCCGCCTGCACCACCCTCGCGATTGAGAGAGCTCGGAACAGACGAATTTGTTCATTCTTTAACAGATATTCTCGGTGGAATATGCCAGGCAGGATTTCATGTTGAGGATTTTTTCGAACCATGCGAGTTCAAGGAAGAATCTAGTGTTGGTTCGTATGCTCATCGAGCAGCCTTTCTACCTCCGTATATTCGAATCCTTGCTCGGAAAGGTAGTAGCCAAGCGATTTTGCAATCTCTCGTGGTACAGTAGGTGTTGGTCTAACAAGGAAATAATCAAATGATTTATATGAATATTGTGCTTGCAGTGAAAGAAGAACATGATGTCGAGAAAGTGAAAGACTTACTGTGTAAGGCAATGAGGCTGAGTAAAACTGAGTTGGGTTGTCAGCGATTTGATGTGTACCACTCGCAATCTGAGCCAAATCGATTTACGCTTATTGAGCATTGGGCTTCACAAGAATCGCTTGACGCCCATCGACAAGCAGAGGCCTATACAACAATTTATAAACCCAAAGTGATCCCGCTTGTCGAGCGTGTTGGTCACCCAGCCACTCTTTTAGAGTAGGCTTTCTTCACAAAGAAATAGATTTCAGTTGGTCTATATGTTGCTTCTCATCGATAACTATGACTCCTTTACCTGGAATCTTGTTCAGAGACTTGGTGAAATTGATCCGAGCCTCGGCGTTGAGGTCTATCGCAATGATCGCATTGACGGAGACGCAATTGCCGCAAAACAGCCTAGTCACATTCTTATCTCACCTGGTCCATGTACTCCAAATGAGGCTGGTGTTTCATGTGATGTTGTGCGTCGTTTCGCGGGGCGAATGCCAATCCTCGGGGTCTGTCTCGGCCATCAGGCTATTGGTCAGGTTTTTGGTGGGAAAATTGTGGCCGCTCAGCAATTGATGCACGGTAAGGTCGATCAAATAGAACATACCGGCATGGGTGTTTTTGCTGGGCTTTCTTCTCCAATGAACGCAACTCGGTACCATAGCCTGGTTATTGAGCCCTCAACGTTACCACAAGAGTTTATCGTTGATGCTTGGGCGCCTGCCCCTGGTGGAGGTAGGGAAATCATGGCCATCCGTCACCGTGAGTTGCCTCTCTACGGTGTGCAGTTTCACCCGGAAAGCTTCTTGACACCACACGGATATCAAATTCTGAGAACTTTTTTAGGAACCACGCGTAGTGATGTGCTGTCATGATTGATGTCGCGGAAGCTCTGCTACGCATACAAAGGGCAGCTGTTGTTGTTCAGCCCCGTCGTGTCAGGATAGAAGATGCTGTTGGTCTTCGATTGCAGGAGGATGTGATATCGGATACAGATTCACCACCGTGGCACCGTTCAATGATGGATGGATTTGCCGTTATCTCGAAGGACTTTGTTCATTCGTCAGATTGCAAACAGGCCGTAACGCTCAAAGTTGTTGCTAAAGTCGGTGCTGGTGAGACAACGGCAACTGTTCTTAAGCGGGACCAGTGTATTCGAATTATGACGGGTGCTCCGATGCCCGCTGGTGCAGACGCTGTGATTCCAATCGAGCGGGCCGTTTCAGGAACTTCTAATGCTCAAGCGGGTGAGCAAGTATCTGTGCAGGATCCTCATTTTCGTTGCGGTCAGCACGTAAGTGAAAAAGGAAGTTTTTTTCGTGCGGGTCAGACAGTGATACACCATGGTGTTGAGCTGGAACTGGTTCATATAGGTCTTGCTGCCGAGGTTGGTGCCTCTCATGTAGTAGCCATTGCACCACCTCGAGTGTCAATTATTACTACGGGAAATGAATTGGTCACCAGTTCTCAAGTTCCAGCAGGAGGTCAAATTCGTAACACGAATGGACCGATGCTCTCTGCGGCAGTGGTAAGTTGTGGGGCAGAACCAATCCCAATGGGCATTGCCAGTGATCACCCAGAGCCACTTCGCGCCTTAATCGCTCAAGGGCTTGCGGCTGATATTCTGTTGCTCTCGGGCGGTGTCTCTACTGGAGACTATGACCTCGTGCCAAAAACACTTGAAAATCTTGGTGTCGAGTGTGTTTTTCATAAAGTGTGCCTGAAGCCTGGGAAGCCCATTTGGTTTGGAGTTTTGCAGCGACCGGCAGCATCACCAACACTCGTCTTTGGACTGCCCGGAAATCCTGTGAGTACTCTTGTTTGCTTTGAATTATTTGTTCGTCCTGCGTTGGAAAAGATTTCGGGAAAAAGTCTCGTTCCAAAAGATCGTGATCAACAAACGGCGAGACTGACAACCTCGGTACAGGGTAGCCGTGATCGACCCGTGTATCATCCTTGTCAGCTCGAAGTGGGAAAGAGCGGACTACTTGCAAAAACCTTGCCTTGGGGAGGCTCTGCTGACTTGCTAGCACTTTCTCTTGCAAATGGGCTGTTGGTCGTCCCAAAAGAATGTGGTGGTTTTGTTCGGGGGGAAGTAGTTCAAGTAATACCCTTGGTATCACGATTCCGCGACAAGTCCGAGTGACTCTAGTTTCCCGAAGCACTCGTCTCTTTCTCGGCAACGCTCAAGTGAAACCCATGATTGATCTTGGGCCACATTGAAATCTTCACGTGATGCCGGCAATGCTTTACCACTTGATGCCAAACGGTGAATAACTCCTCTATCAAGCTGTGTAAGTCGCATTGCGTGAACTCGGTAGTCGAGAAAAGCTTCCCAGCATAGCGGGAACAGCTTTGCAATAATTTCGTAGCCAATAGTCTCCGCATATCTTCGAATTTCAAGCTGTGCGTGGCTATCCATCCTCAACGCAAGGAAATGTAAGAGATTATGAAGATCTATTTTCCAATATGCTTCGGTATATGTTGAGAGTGGCAAGTCTTTACGTGCTTGCTCGCGTGCAATGCCAGCTTGCAACCTTTCCTCATAAACTTTACGGGCAAGACTTTGCAACTCTTGTTCGGATTGAGTTAATGGGTGCCCGTCATTGTCTCTGAGGAAACCATCCGACCCCTGTCGATTGGATGTTGCTTGGCTTCTCCATCCATCGTTCCCGGTGCTTTGCATGGAATCGATTGCTAGTGAATATCGAGTTGAGTACTCATTAATGTTTGCAGTCCGGTGTCGAACCCATTGTCGCCAACAATCCATCGGCACCCGCACGAGAAATTTCACCTCGGTCATCTCAAACGGCGTGGTGTGTGCATGCCTGAGCAGATATCGAATCAATTGTCGGTCATCACTGACTTTTCTAGTTCCCTCGCCATAACTTACTCTTGCCGCTTGCACGACGGAGGCGTCGTTCCCCATAACATCAACGACCGTCACAAACCCGTCATCAAGAACAGGGAATTTTTTCCACCGAAGGCTGTCTAGTGAAGGAGTAGCTTGTGCTGTTGAGTGTTCAGATGACATGGATATACCTTAAGGCAGCAAATAAAATATAGACACAGGATGAACTTCTCTGGCAATCACTGCAACCGTCGGTCGTGTCGCAAGTTAATCACGCCATTCTGTAATGCAATGGTCGCTTGAAATTCAACTAAAAAAGTTATCGCCATATAGGTTTATAGGCGGACATGTGGTGACGGTTACGTCTCCATTGACTCGTGTTTGGCATGCGAGTCGCATGGTTTCTTCATTGCCGATGTAGGCCATAGAGACACCCATGCGAGCTTTTTCGAGAATCCCTCTTGGGCTTGTGTTTTCCATTCCTTTTGTGATGAGCACTCGGCAGCTCCCACAAGACGCCATTCCATGGCAATTGAGGACTTTATGAACACCAGGGTATAGCGAGACACCTGCGGCAATCGCCTCTTTGCGAAGGTTGGCACCCTCAGGAACTTGAATTTCTTTTTTCTCTGTAGCGAAGGTTATCGTCGGCATAGGATTCTCTCGATAGGAAGGCCTTTGTTTCCCGATACTGTAGTCATCTGAGCCGTTTGCTTCCAGCGCGGCTAGACTAACCCCGGAGGAATAGATGAATGGCCGAATTATCACGATATCAGCGTCAGGTCGTAAAAAACTACTACGAGAACCTAGATACAGCTCTTGTGCAGCGACTTGGTGAACAAGTTACTGATCTTTATCTTGCCGAGGGGAAGAAACGCACGAAAATCTGGGCCTCTGTTGCCAAATCTTTGGAAAAACTCGAAGTTGCTCAATCGACAATTGATCGGATTGTTGCATCAGATGATGCTCAGCAACTTGCTAAGCTCCTCCAGGAATTATGGGGTTAACTCATTCTTGGCTTCACTTTTTAACAAAATGTGAAAAAATAAAATTTTCACATTCGATCTGGGTGAATTCTAGAACCTAGTAAATTGTAGAACCTAGTGTTCCTACAGCGTCCCTGTCTTTCTGGAGCATCTGCATGAAACAGGTTTTAATAATTGTGAAGCCGTTTCTAGCCGAACGTGTCCTTGAAGCAATCGCTGACCTGCAAGTAGATACGCTTGCTGTCCATGAGGTGAAAGGCTACGGACGACAGAAAAGTTATCTTGATGCTTCTACTGAACAAGACCGATCGCTTGCATTTCTTCCCAAGATTGAAATCCACTGTTGGGTGAAGGATTCTCAAATCGATCACTTTATCGATAGCGTGAGTGGAGTTGCGAGAACAGGAAGAATGGGTGATGGAAAATTATTTGTTCTCCCAGTTGCTCAGGTTAGTGAATAAAGATGCCTGTCGCATACCAGATGCTATCTGTGCCTTGCCGAATATCGTAACCGAAGGCAGACTGCTCGCCATAAACTGCTCGCCAATGGCCGGGTGATTGCCGCCAGCAAGAAACACAGTCGACACAAGAATCAAGCAGATCTTGTCCTGGCCAGCTCTCCGCGCACACTTCTTTTGCTATTCCGCCGTGTAAATGAAGTTGTTGTGAGCGACGTTGCCAGTCATGATGACCTTGCTTTTGTAGCTGTGCCTGATGGGCGGAGTGTGAAGTCGCAGCTTCGCTGAGTGTAGTGTCAAAGATTCCATTTGTGCTGTTAGGGCGATCAATATGTCTACGGACAGCTAGGATCATCGACCGTTGTGTCAAAGAGCCAGTGGGTAATCCCGGGAGCAACAAAATGTCTGATGGTTGAAATGTGTAATACCGACCGTCTTGTCTTGGCAGTGTAGAAACGACTCGGCCATGCATTGTTTTATGAGCGTAGTCAACAACAAATAGTCCAGGTCCTTTTCGGAGTTGTTGCAAGGAATTTGAATGAAGGAGAGTGATTGAAGTCTTGTTGAAATTAAGTTCACAAAAAATCCATTGTGTTTTTGAATGAATAAAAACTTTTCTGACAGAGGGTTCTGCAAGTTGTTGAGTGACTGGATCATTGGCATCGGTTAGATTTTTCGCACGAATTGACACCAATAGCATCGCTGACTTTTCTTTCGCAATTCTTGTGGCTTCCCCGTAATCTGAAGATTCAATGATTTCCTGCGGTACGGTCGAACGAGATGTATTTGTCTGATCACTAGCTCCAAAACATTGGCAGCTCAGAGCGAATATGAAAACTATTGTGGCTGGTTGCAGAAGAGGGCAATAACGGTTTGGTGCCATGGCAAAAACGGGGGCTGGTGTCTTGTGAGGTAAGAATTTCTATGAAATTATGGGTTCTTCTATCACTCATATTCAATCGTTCAAGTGAAAATCTGACAATGGTTGGGCACGGAAATCTGATAGAAATGCAGGAAATCAGTGGTTTTTGATGTCGTCGTTGTAAAACATGCTCAGAACCGTGGGGCAGGCTGTAGAGTCTGCTGTAGAGTCGTAGGCCCTAAAATCGCTACACTCTACTTAATCGTTCCTGTTTCCGATCTTTTGCAGTCAGGCGAATGTAATGCTCCGTCACGTTGCCGCAGTTGTTGTGGTCTCTTTTTCCAGTATTAGTATTTTCGGGATCTGCGGTGCAGCAGACATTGCTGATTTGGGCAAAGAGCCCATTGGAAAAGTTCCACCGTTCAAAAAACCGGGCGAGAATGCTCTGCTCGAAGCATCAACGGATCTTGGTGAATCACTTAAGCCATTGAATAAACTTCTGTCGAGAAGTGCGAGTGGTGTTGATTGGCGAAGCTATCTGGATTGGTCGGCGCTTGAGATTCAAGCAAATGCAGGAAAAGAACTCGATGTGAGTGCCTTGCTGAAGTTGTATCGACGATTCAATGCGGATGAAAATGGGTTGGAAATGTATCAATTTGTTACGGTGCGACGAGCACTGGCTGCAGCAATTGAGGTCGCCGTAGCCGCAAACAATGATCAAGCCTCTGAGACCTATACGAAAAGAATTAAAAAGCTTAATGGTCTCATGAAAACGGCAGCAAAGGAAAAGACGTCAAAGTCTCTCGACGGAGTCGGCCCCCTTTTGGCAAGGCTACTTGAGTCTCGACAGGCTTCTAAAATTGTGGCGAGGATTCGAAGTGCAGTTGACCGGCCTAATCTTTTCATGAGTGTTGATGAAAGCTTGCTTTCATCAGCGGTAAATCGTGTCGTAGACCGCGTATCTCCCGTGAATGAATTTGTCTTGGGAACACCTGTACGGGGAACTGGGCATACCAGTGGGATGGTACTCCTTGATTTCATTCCTTCCGCGCATCGGGCGGTAACGCAGTTGTCATTTCAAGCAACTAATTTAGCGAATACAAAGAGTACGAAAGGACCGGTTACTGTCTGCTCGGAAGGCGTGACGGAGCTGTCTGCTCAGAAACGCATTTATATCAATGACGAGCGTTTGTGGGCTGATCAAACTGTTGCAACGGCTTCGACAAAAACGCGAATGACTGGAATAGGAATAAAGAGCCGGTTTGGCAAGAATTTCATTCGCCGTATTGCGACAAAAAAAGTTTCAGAAATGAAGCCCAAAATCGAGGCTATCAGTGAAAAGCGGGCTCAGGAACGAGTTCGTCAGGAGTTTGAGGCTGAGACAGCGAGTGCAATCAGTGAAGCGTCACGAGATTATGAGCAAAAATTCCGTCAGCCACTCAAAGTGCGTGGTTGGTATCCTGAATTACTGCGAATGAGCACGACAGATGACAAGCTTGCTGTTGTTGGTAGAAAAGCTTTGCGTGATCAAATTGCGGCGTTTACGAGTCCCCCGGAGGCGGACAGCGATGCTGTTCTATCAGTTCGAGTTCATGAGACACTTGTTAATAACGCGAGTGAGATTACCTTGGCCGGCCGAACCATCACTCAAGAGTTTGTTGAAGAACAGTTAAAAGAGCGTGATGGTGAATTGCCAGAATCACTAACGAGTGACCCTGATCAGCCGCCGTGGTCGATTACTTTTGCAAAAAGGAAGCCCGTAGAGGTTAATGCCAGTAACGGGAGAATTAAACTGACTGTTCGTGGGAGTCGCTATACGTCAGGCGATCGTGAATTTCCAGCAATGGATATTTCAGTTGCATACCGTATTAAAGCTGATGCTGACCAAATTCGTTTGGTACGAGATGGTGAGGTTCAAATCTATCCTCCTGGTTTTATTCCCGGAGGTGACAAGAAACTGAGTGTTTCTGAAACTTCCCTGAGAAGAATTCTTCAGAAGCGTTTTGGCAAGGTTTTCAAAGAAAATATCACCGTTGATCCACTTGAGCTACCTGATCAGCTCGCCGCCGCTGGTCCACTGCCAATGGAGCAGTTCGAGGCCCATAAAGACGGGTGGATGGCTATTGGGTGGCGAGAAAAGGATTGAGGTTCAGTGAAGAGTTTAGTGGCAGTGCACTGCGGTAGGGTTCACTATCAGGGCTGGTAGTGCCAAATCAACTTTGAAGCGGCCTGTAGTCGCATGATCTCCAGCTTGTTAAACAATGAGTAAGGACGATTACTCAGTTGGAACGAATTATTGTAGTGAGTCGGTTAGCCTCGGTGATTGCTTCATCAATTGGAAGCCCCTGAGGAATACCAGGCCGAGTATGGCCAGCAGCTGAAATATAAGCGTTGCGAAGTATTTCGAGTCTTTGCGTGACAACTGGCAAGAGGTGATCAGTTTTTTTGGCACTCCATATGCTGGGGACACCTAGGTCATTGAGCACCGCCCGGCAAATTGCCCAATGACCGTCATCTCCAGGGTGCACAGTGTCTTGAGCAAAAATAAATGAAGGATTATTAACACGATTCAGTTCAAGTAATTGCTTCATTGGGCCGTGAATATCGATGACCATCCAGCCGTCTTGTCGCTTTGAAAGCAACCATTCGGAGTACTGTTCAAGAACGATGTCGTAATCAGTCGTACCCGCAGGGCCGAGCTTGTCGGGGCGTTGGTCGTATACCGGTGGGGTGAGGTGAATGATCTGTGCTCCGATGGCCTCGACTTTCTCATGAAGCTGAGTAGTTCCTACCTGAAACTTATGAAATCGTGCAGGATCAAAAGGCTGATAGATGCCGCAGTTCATGCCGTAAAAAGCGAGTACGACATCGGGTCGACTGATCTGCAGCACCCGATTCAGGCGTTCGTGCAAATTTGGTCGTGGAAATTTACCACCCGCATGTCCATTTTCCGAGAGCCCAGAAACGGTCTCACTTGGGAGTGCCATATCGATTACTTGGGCAGAAGTGCCAGCTGTCTCCATCCAGCATGTAAGATACGAAACCCATCGCCCGCTGTATGTGATGGAGTCACCAAGGATAACTACTCGATTGGCTTCGATAAGCAATCGGTGAAGGTTTGGCTCAGTCTTGTGCGGGCTGGCAGCAGAAAGGCTAATTGGAGTAACTGTCCAAAGCCAGCTGTAAGCGAGAACGCTTAACACAACTGGTCGTAAGTGCCTTGTTATCACCAAAAACGACGTCATCTCAGTCTACTGCTTTCGGCACTGGTTTTGCGCCTTCTCTGATTGCAAAAAGGTGGCTTCGGTTTGCTATGTACAGCGTGTCGTTCGCCACAATTGGTGTTGTGTAAACACTGTTACCCATATTGATCTCTGTAATGAGTTCCATATCTTTCGACAATTTGAAAATGCAAACATCGCCGTCTTCATCACCGATGTAGACTTTACCATCAACAAGCAGAGGAGATCCCCAGCTAGCAGCCAGCATGTCGTATGTCCAATGTGGTTTTCCAGTTGAAACATCAAGGCAATGAAAAAGTCCACTAAAATCTGCGACAAAGAGCAGGTTGTTTTTGATTGCGACCGTGCCGCAGGTGCGGTGCATTGTTTCCTCAAAGCCGAGTTTCCCATTTCCATCGGCATCAAATCCTGGGTAGTGCCAAACAGCTGCTGAGTTGGGATTGGGGCATGCCGCCTCCCCGTTTTCGGTATCGACGGCCTGGAGTCGACGATGCGGAAGCGGTGTGTCTGGATCTTTAAGACTAATGGCAAGTTCAGGGCTTGTGTCACCCCGCATTGTTGGGTCTATACACCAGAGATGACCAGTTCCTTCACCATGCTCCGGGTCTTCACCAACTGCTATATAAACAAGGCCTTTGTGGAAAACTGGAGTTCCGATGATACTGTTTCTGTCGGCACGTCCACCGAGTGAATACTTAGACTCTTTTGGGTTGCAATCAAACTGCCAAAGAAGTTTTGCACTGCCGTTACCATCTCCACGTGCGTCAAAGCTATAGACCCAGCCATCACCACCACCGAAAAATACCTGAGGTACACCGTCAACTTCTGCGTAACCGGGACTTGACCATTGGCCATGAAGAACGTTTGAGCCCGGTGAGGCGTCCGTCCATAAGACATTGCCATTTCTCTTATCAACACAGATAAAGCTCGGTGCATCTGGATTCGGCAAGCTGATATGTCCTTCATCAACACCGTTGCTCGTATTTACGAAGAGTAGAGTGCCTGCTCCTGTGACACTGCAGGAGCACATATTGTGTTGTGATACGCCAAGGGCGGTCATCATATTTAATACCCATACAACATCTGCTTCAGATTCTGTTTCGGTACTTTCTTCGGTAAAAGGGCCATCATTTTCACCGTCTCGGAAGCCCTCTGTGTCGAGGCATTTGACCTCACCACGACTACTTACGTACCAAAGTCGCTCACCTTCGACTAAGGGGGAGCAACAGATTCCTTGAAGAGGCCAGTCGTGTACTCGACCTGTTGGAAGTTTTTCACTCGAATCTTGCCAGAGGAACGACCCGTTCGTAACGTCAAAGGCAATGAGGCAGCCCAGATCTACTTTTGCTGGATACCGTTCGATCCAACCATTGCCATTGTTTGTTCCAACAAATATTTTTCCATTTGAGACAACTGGGTTGCCGTAACTCTGGCTACCAAGTGTGGCCACCCAAGCAATGTTCATGCTCGTATCGGAATCCCATTTCCCGGTTTCATAGTCAAACTCACCAGGCTCCCATTCGATTGGTATTTTGGCTGCTTCTGTCACATTATTGCGATGAGGTGAACCACCCCATTGGTTCCAATCCTTGGCGGAAGCTGTTTTAGATACGAATAGAGTAAATCCGACAAAGAAGAAAAAAAGAATACTCAAAGATCTCAATGAACCGCCTCCTCTGTGACACACCCATATATCTAAGGAAATGAGAATATGAGTACAAATTACTTGCTATTTGTTTCCACTTCGATTGCCCAAAGCTTTGTCGGGCTTTCACTCATGTAGTACAAGCGACCATTCGCGGCGACAGGTGTCGTACGAAGTTTAGTCCCATCCTCATGCTCAATTTCTGAGATGAGCTCCATATCCTTGCCGTGTTTGAAAACATACATAATGCCGTCATCATTGCCGACAAAAACCTTGCCATCGGCGACACAAGGAGATGACCACGTATTCGCAAACATGTTTTCCGTCCAATAAAGTTCACCGGAGTTAGCGTCCAAGCAATGAACGTGGCCGCCTAGTTCTGTGATATAGAGAATGTCGTCCATGATCGCACAGGTCGACATGGATCGACCGAAGTAGTATGTCTCATCAGTGGGGCTAGGCTTGCCGTCTGTGACAGGCCCGCCGTAGTGCCAGATTTGAGCTGAGTCAGGATTGATTTGTTCATTAAACTCTGGTTCGTATGTGGCCAGTGTTGGTGAAACGTCTTTATCTGTCCGATTAGGGGTTTTGGTGATGTCAATACAATAGAGGTGCCCGACACCAGTGTCATGCTCGGGATCTTGACCAACAGCAATGAAAAGTTTGTCTTTATAAATCACTGGGGTGCCAACAAAGTCATTCGCAGTTCCACGGCCACCAAGTCGGTAGATGGCATCTTTTGGGTTGCAATCAAATTTCCAGAGCAAATCTCCTTTCGGGCTAAAACTGTAAATCCAGCCATCACCGCCAGGGAAAATTACTTGTGGCTCACCGTCCGGCTGTGCGTAAGTTGGATTTGACCACTGTCCGTGCATGATATTTCTGCGCGATTGACCTGGTAGATTACTGGACCAGAGCACACTGCCGTCTTTTTTACTGAGTGCCAGGAAACTCGGTTTATTTTCTGACGGAACACGTAAATGAGCTGCATCGACTCCATTGCTAGTGACAAGAAATAGGGTGTCACCAACGATCATTGGTGAGCAGGTTGCAATGTTATGCGGGAATACATTCAGCTCGCCAATCATGTCGAGTTTCCAATGAATTTTTCCGGTATTTATGTCAGCACAAATGGCTTCACAGCGATTTCCGACGTAATAAAACCGATCACCCTCGATACACGGTGTTGAGCATATGCCTTGTTGCGGCCAGTCCCAAACGCGTCCTGCTGCGAGTTTGTCGTGAACAATCTGCCATAAAAATGAACCGTCTCGATCACTAAAGCACATCATTACGCCTTTATCCCCGTCGATTGACGGGTCTCGAGGAAATTCATTATTTGTGCCAATTAAGATTCGTCCACCACTCATTACTGGGCCACCGTAAGCGCGTGAGCCGAGTTGAATTGAGAACGCCACATTTGTGCCGTCACTGATGTCCCAGGAATCAGGAAGTTTGTTGACCGTTGGGTTTGCAAAGTTAC
>JABHNP010000281.1 GCA_018694455.1 Planctomycetaceae bacterium
CACAGGAATGCCGTAGGTTGGCTCAAACAAATAGGCTTCACCGCCTACAAGAACAGCCGGAAGCCACGGAAGGTAACTCCCGTCACGGCCTACAGTTCCCAACATCACTCCCTTGAGCCCTGCTTGACGAAGCAACTCAAGAAAAATCCAACTGCGCTGCGCTGCGCTTCCTCTCCCTGATAAAAGAATATCGCCCCGCTCAAACCAACGAACACCCTTACTACCCGCTGCCGCCGACAACGGTGGATCACTTTGAATAGCCAGTGATTGAATCGTCCAACGAAAGAGTGCGATTGCTACATCAATATCGTCAAGCGATTCACCCTTGGCAGTTTTCGCAATATCTGCAAGCCATCGCTGATCACGAATGGCAACGATATCAAAGGCTGGATCGAAAACAGAACTAGCGAGCTTTTCATTAGTACACAAACCCTTGTAATCTTTGGGTAAGACATCTGAAAGACCATCCGGCTGCCAATCGGAACTCGCAATCGCATCGCCGACAGGATCTGCATGAATCCATTGATTCAGCCGGTCGTAGACCTGATTAACTGCAAGTTCCTCATCATACGTTTCCAGCCTGTCCAGAATAGTTATCGCGCCCTCCAGCAACTTGCCACGAACCTCTTCTGATATTTGCGGGACAAGTGCAACCTCAGCACCAATCTGTTCAACTGGAGATTCCCCACAGCCGCTTATTAGGATTGCCAAAAAAGCCACCAAGCAATGGCCACATCGGTAAAACATAGTCACTCCGTGATGTACACGCCTCCCTGAGACTGCCCTCATGGTAAACCGTTATGCAATCCCTGATACCCAAAAAAATCTTCTACCCCTCTCGCCTCTGCAGCTCAGACTTCTGCTTCCATTGAGACACGCAGAGCATGAATTTGCAACACCCGCTCGAGGACTGACCTAAATTGAGATAGTGGCACCATATTTGGCCCATCACTAGGACTTGAATCTGGGTCCGGATGCGTCTCAAAAAAAACACCATCAATGCCAATAGCCGCCGCGGCACGTGCCAAAGGCTCAACAAGTGTTCGATCCCCACCCGTTGAATCGCCATGGCTCGCCGGCCGCTGCACCGAATGAGTTGCATCAAAAATCACAGGCACTCCAAATGATCTCATTGTTGGCAGACCTGTAAAGTCATTTACCAATCGGCCATACCCAAAAAATGTTCCTCGCTCACACAACATGGTATCCCGGCAGCCACCTGCAGCTAACTTCGTTACCACATGCTGCATATCAGCCGGGGCCATAAACTGTCCTTTTTTTACATTCACCGCTCTTCCTGTAGCTGCAGCTGCTAAAAGCAAATCGGTCTGTCGACATAAAAAAGCTGGTATCTGCAGCATGTCACAGACCTCCGCTACAGCCGCCGCCTGCTCTGGCAGATGAATATCTGTTGTCACAGCCAACCCAGTCGCGTCTTTTACGGTTTGAAGAATCTGTAACCCGTCTTCTAAACCAGGACCTCGCCTTGATGATGCGGCCGTTCGGTTTGCTTTATCGAATGATGCTTTAAAGACAATATTGACGGCCAAATCCTTAGTCATATCGACCAAAAACTCAGCAATCTCGAGACACAACTTC
Organism: Planctomycetaceae bacterium; assembly: GCA_018694455.1. Classification (GTDB taxonomy): domain Bacteria; phylum Planctomycetota; class Planctomycetia; order Pirellulales; family UBA1268; genus UBA1268. Next base: position 1,600 of record JABHNP010000281.1, read on the forward strand.
TCGCTCTCAATAACACAGGGACCAGCAATCACAAGAAGTGGTTGACCCGCACCACAGCGATATTTACCAATGGTAGCGGAAGCGTCAGCAGTCATAAATCTACTTATCTCTTGGAAACACTTGTTGTCAGACAACTCGAACCGTACCCGATTGTGACTATTCTCGCCCAGAGAAGAAATGCGTTGCATAAAGCCGCGCGACGGAGCGTTTTGCAATGAATTTTGCGTTGTATCTATCGCCTCTCTCAATATGAGAACCTCTCTTGTCAACTTTTTCAAGCTGTAGTCGAAACAGGCAGATAGCTGTGAATAACTCTAAAAACCCGTTCAAAAATGGATTTTATTTACGGATCGTAATGCCAAAAGGTAATCCTGAGTCACAAAATTAAGAACACGCAATGTTTTGGCACAGCAAATGCCCCTTAAATCTGTGGCGGAATTTTTCCGAGTTCCGTCACCACACCTTAAAAAGTGGGGTCTTCGACTCTTTTGGTCGAGCGGTCGCCTTGCCCCTGACCCGCTCGATTTTGGTAGGACGTTCCTGCCGAGTTGAGACCCCACTTTTTTATTTGGTACACCGGGCTTTTCCGTGGTGCCCACTTTATATTGACGCCCAAGTTTTTGTTTGATGTTCTACCACCAAAACCCTTGAAAAAGCCTACCACTTGACGCCTAGTCACCATCTGCGCTAGTTTGAGGGTCTCGGCGGTACGGCGTTTTCCTGCCGGATGCCCCCGCCAGCGTAGCTTCAATTGGCAGAGCACCGCATTCGTAATGCGGGGGTTGTGGGTTCGATTCCCACCGCTGGCTCTCCACAATTGGGAACGCTCGCCTTAGGCAATATTCTCAACTATGCTGTAGCTCTTCCGTTTTCGAAGTTTAAAAGGCAAATAAAACACTATGCAAAGCTCTGTTTCTCCAAGTCCGACTACGATCGACGTCCGTGAACTCATCATTGGCAGTGGACCATTTGGACCCAATGAAGTTCGTGCCATTGCAGATGCACTTGGAACAACACCAGACACCCACCGGGAACTAAGACTCACCGTTCAAGAACTTCAGCAAGTCGGTGATCTCAGCCCTGCTGCATCGGTTCGGCTCGGCGTTGGTTTATATCTTCTTGGACGCAGTAGTGAAGCAGTGTCATGCCTCAAGTCCGGAGATGGTTCAGCTCTTGCGTTATTTGCAATTGGACTTGCACAGGCTGCTTTGGCTGCGACTGAGGAAGCATCCGCTTCCTTCGATGCAGCCCGAATTGCTGGCTATCCAGCCGGTGCATGTCTTGCTGCAAAGGCGAATACGTTACGGGCAGCTGCGAAACTCGACGAAGCCGCAGAGGCGTTAAGTGCGGCGACAGACGAAGAAAAAGCATCTGCAGATTTCCTAGCAGCACAAGGAGCACTTGCTGTAGAGCAGGGTGATTCAAATACAACAACACTTGGAATCCTTGAAAAAGCTGTGGAAGCAGATAACGGGCAGCCACTCGCATTGTTCTGCCTTGGAGTACTCCATGACCGCTTAGGCAATGATGATGACGCTATCAACTGTTACCAACGTTCGCTACAACGGTATCCTGCTACTGTTGGGGCACTTATGAATCTTGGCCTTCTTTATGAAGATCGAGATGACTTTCCGAAGGCCCAGCAGTGCTATCGGAGAATTCTAGATGGCCTGCCACTCGATGCACCCGGACGTGAAGAAGCCATCTCACGTGCTACACTTTTTCTCAAAGATTCTGCAGCTTCTGGCGATCGACACCTTGATGAGCAGGAACAGCGACAACGCGACCGATTAGAACAGGTGCTTACGCTGCCGGTTAGTGATTTTGAACTCTCGGTTCGAAGCCGTAACTGCCTCGTAAAAATGGGTATTGAAACCCTAGGGGATCTCACGCAAACAAGTGAAGCAGACGTTCTCGCTAGTAAAAATTTTGGTGAAACCAGCCTTGTTGAAATCAAGGATATCCTGGCCTCGAAAGGTCTTTCACTTGGTCAATTTGCCGAACCCTCGATGGCATCGGAATCTATGCCGGCATTTGATGAGCCAATTGGCGAGCAGACCGAAATTCATGGACTGCCGGTCACCGAACTTAATCTCTCCGTTCGAGCCCGAAAATGCACGACAAAGCTTGGTATAATGACCATTGGTGAATTAGTTCGGCGAACTGCCGAAGATCTGATGGAGTGCAAAAATTTTGGCGTAACCAGCCTTAATGAAGTGCGAGAGAGGCTTACCGAGAGGGGCCTCAAGCTGAGGGGTGAATAAAACACCTCAGAGCAAAAGCTTGGGGCTTACTTCCAATCTACGCCCGAAAGCAGTCATGCCGCCGATGAAAACGCCTGTTTTGTTGCAGGAATTGCTTTATTGCACTCATTTTTGTCCAAAATTTGAGTCATTTCTCATTGTTCGATAGTGTGGTATTTGGTTCTTGGCGATCGTACTTTTTCGACGCCGACGGGCCAGACGCATTATTCCATAAACACAGGGGATCGAAATGACAGCGGCCAGCCTCAAAGACAAGCGGGTTCGCGATCTTGCGCAGATGGCAAAACAATCTGGTGTTCCCGGTTGGCACGCCATGAGAAAAGACGAACTTATAAGCGCACTCGCTTGTCGCGCGAAGCAGGCCCTCAACAACGAACGAAATCGCACGACTGCAAGAACCGATGAGCCTGCCAAGCAAACAAAAAAGTTGCCTATGGCTACAGATTATCCCTCTTCTTCGCTGCATGGAAGTCATCATTCCGTCAAAAACAAAACAAGACCAGTAGGAGGCAAGAATAGCAAGGGCAGGGTAGGCACTTCTGTAGATCGCAAAACTGTTATCCAACGGGTTCGTGATTTACAGGCCCAACAAAGCCAAGAAAAGAGTCTAGCTACAAAAAAAGAACCAAAGGTGAAACACGACACGAAACGAAACAGGCTGGTTGTTCTGGTTCGAGGGCCCCACTGGCTTCACGCATTTTGGGAAATCACCGAACCTGCTATTAAGCGGGTGCAAGCTTCAATGGGGGAACAGTGGCATACAGCAAAACCAATACTCCGGTTATTGGAATCTCCTGAAAATAAAGAAGAGAATGCTGCCCAACGCGTCGTCCGGGAAATTGAGATTCATGGTGGTGTAAAAAACTGGTTTATTGATCTACGACAACCGATGTCCTGTCGTGTCGAAATTGGATATAAGTCCCGATGTGGTGATTTTCATCGATTATGCAAAAGCAATCATGTTTCGGCCGCCCCGCCCGATCGCAAAGACTCTCTCAACATTCATTGGAAGGATATTGATCCTGACTGTTCCAAAATCTTTTCGCTCAGTGGTGGTTATTCAGAGAATAATGAGGCGGAAGAAGTTCGAACTCTCTTCCAAGAGCGTCTTGGGCGATCACTACTACCTCAGTCTCCCAGCCAGCAGCCACTTGATCACACACATGCCGTGGGGTGCGTGGAAGGGTTTCCGCTCGACCTAAAAGCTGAAATCTTGCTTATCGGCACTACAGAGAAGGGCGCTCGCGTCTCGATTCAAGGGGAACCACTCAATGTTGCAAATGATGGGAGTTTTCGTATCCGGATCGACATGCCGAATCGGCGACAGGTTATCCCGATCTCTGCATTTTCCGCTTCTGGCCTCGAACAACAGACTCTTGTAGTCGCTGTAGAGCGAAACACCCGACTGCTGGAAGCACAGCCAACCAGTGAAACAAGAGAGCCGTAATTCTTCCACTCTTTCGTATCGAGAAAGGAAAGACGTAGAAACACTGCTATCCTTTGGGCGGCAAACCGCTATCATAGTTAAGTTGGGTATGATTGTTGATAACCTAGACTCCGCTGATGCCCTGTGCTCGAGGGTACGGGGCGATAAGTTTTTCTGCTATGCCCGTGATGTGTCGAACCATGCCGGTGAGCTCTTAATGAGGCTCGTTGGGTGCCAAATATGGCTCCGGTCGCTTGCTGTGCCGAGACGATGAAGAAATTTATCGTATTCGGATGCAATCCCCGGGTTGCTGAGGCACCCTCCTTTTAATTTGGCGAGCTCTCTGCATTCCACGGCACCACGACATTACGGTGGATTGCTTATCGCCCCGTGGTCTTGAGCATACTGAGAGCCCTACACTTTTTTCTCAGAAGACTCTTCCGCCGAATTCGTTCGTGCATTTTCAGTCTGCTCAAGCATTCGCACGCCAACTGTAACGGCCGTTATCGCTATCGCAGAAACCCAGCCTACACCTAATCCCATGGCTATGCGAAGGCAAATAAGGCCGCCAGCCTCGTCCCTCACCCCAGCCAGCAAGCCCGCAAGGCCAAGGAGTAGTACAATCACCACCGGGAGCAAAAGTCCAAAAACAACAGACCACGCGAGCACACGGTGTAAAACAGAAAACATGAAGTGTCAAATCCTTGCGGCATTAGGCGACCCATGTGCCGACAGTGTAACAAGTGATGATTTATACTAATCAGACCGATCTATAAGAATAGCCCGTAGGCGCTCACGGACGACTGTCCCGCTTTCCTCGAGCATCTCAATACGCTACTAGAATAATGCTTCACTTTTTCTTAACGTCAACCCGCGAAATTCTCGGATCATTGACCACTCGGATTTCACCGTATTTCTGCATAGTTTTGCTCGCCTTTGCTTCCCCGAGCCCTTCTGCAGCTGATCGTGTCACTCTTGACGACGGGCGTGTTCTCGAAGGCACAATAGCGCTTCTTCCCGGGATCAGCGTTGACCCCCGAGGCAACGAAGACGCTGGGTCGACTGTTGTCATGTGTGACAATGGCCTGACGAGGACTTTTATCTCAAAGAAGCGTATTATTGGTGCAGCTGACGAAAGCGGCAATCAATCTGAAGAAGAAATCAATGTATTCCAGCGCGTGCCAGACAGCGGTCGCCGCCTATCAAGTATTGGCACCGTTGTATCCTCAACCCCGTTCGATGATTTTGGGCGACGTGTTATCACACTTTCAACACCAGCCGGTCTCCTCGACCTCGTACAAGGCATTACCAAAATAACACCTCGTTGGATTTCGGTGGAGGGCCTTATCACCGAACATCCACTGCGTCTCGACATGCGTATTGCTACATCATCCGTGCCTCGAGACACACTCCGCCGTATTGTTGAAAAGCAAATTGATGCTCGGGATGTTGACGAACGACTTCAGTTTGTTCGGCTTCTTATCCAAAGCGCGAGGTACAAAGAAGCAGGCCTCGAACTTCATCGTGTCATTGAGGACTTCCCGTCTCTGAAAAGTCTTCGGAGTCAACGAAATAACATCGCAAACCTTGCGGCAAACCAACTGCTTGAAGAGATCATGCTACGGCAGCGTTCCGGGCAAGACCGCTTGGTACTTACACTCCTTGAAAACTTCTCTTCCGAAGATGGGAATGGCGAACTTCTCCAAGCCGTCAAGGAGCTCCGGGATGAGTACCGGGGACGCCTTGACCGAGCGAACAGCCTTGTGGCCCAACTACAAGTACTTACTGAACGCTTGCCTGACACACGTGACCGTCAACTGGCTGGAAACGTAATCCGGCAGATCAGCACCGAACTGACGTTTGAAAGCCTGAGACGTCTGTCCGTCTATCAACGCATCGGTTCAGATGGGCAGTTACCACCCGAACAAGCTCTCGCCTTAGCCATTACCGGATGGCTTGGCGGAGCAGACTCCTCCCAGATCAATCTCAAACTCGCAATCTCTACAGCCAGTGTGTCTGATCTCCTCCGACAGTATCTGGTTTCGGAACAATCAGAAGAACGACTTGAGATACGGCAACGACTCGACGCTGAAGAAGCCTTCGATCCAAAAACTGTAGCCGCTGTCGCTGCCCATATGGTTCGGCCAGCCGCGCCATCAGGCGTCCATGACGATGGATTTTTCGATATTAAAGTACCAGTGCAACCTCGCGAGCTAGAAAACAGCGTAGCCCGGCGGTGCCTGGTGCAGCTACCTCCGGAGTACGATGCAAGGCGACGCTACCCAGTCATTATCTCCCTACACTCTGCCTCTACCACACCTCTGCAGCAAATCGAATGGTGGGCTGGAGCACCGTCTACTGAGGGTCGACGAGAGGGCCAAGCCGGGCGGCATGGCACCATCATTGTTGCACCAGAATGGGCCACCAAAACACAAGTCGGATATCGTTACTCCGCAAAAGAACACTCTGTAGTTCTCTCCGCTTTACGCGAAGTTTCCCGACAATTTTCTGTTGACTCTGATCGGGTGTATCTGTCCGGCCACTCTATGGGCGGCGACGCTGCATGGGATATCGGCCTCGCACACCCTGACCTGTGGGCGGGTCTCATCTCCGTATCCGGAAAAGCGGGGCGATATGTTCACCACTACCACCAAAACGCGAAACGACTCCCAATCTATATTGTGTGTGGTGGGCTTGACCACAATACTTTTTCTACAAATGAAATGGACCTCGACCGTTATCTAAAAAAAGGTTTCGATCTTACCTATGTCGAATACCGAGGCCGTGGCCATGAACACTTCTCTGACGAACTATTGAAAATTTTTGACTGGATAAGCCGTCGAACCAGGACCAAATTCCCAAAAGAAATTGATGCTGTAAGCATGCGTCCTTGGGATCGTCTGTTCTGGTGGATTGAAATGGATTCTCCACCACAGCGCACGATGGTAATGCCAAGCGACTGGCCCCCAACACAATTCGGGCGACCTTTTGCACTCTCAGCAAAAGTTACCGCCCTTAATAGAGTCACAGCGAGATGTGGTGCTGAAGAAGTACGTGTCTGGTTGTCACCGGAGATCGTAGACTTTCAACGACCGTTGACTATCAACATAGGGACGCGGCGAATCCATCAAGGAGAGATATCTCCTGATATAGACACGCTCCTCGAAGACCTACGAAGTCGATGCGACTACCAGCACCCATTTTGGGCCGTTGTCACAAATAAACCCTCGCCCTCACAATGAGTACTTTCAGGCAGAACTGCCCTCATTAGACTTATTTTGCAGCAGTTTCCTTATTCTGATCACTTGCCGACGCTGATGGCAGGGTAATACCGCCTAGAAACCAGCCGTCATCCAGGTTTTTCATCACAAAACCAGTTGTACCAAAATATTTTTCAATAAGAGTGAAATCGGGCAGCGTACTTCCATCAATTTTCTGATCACGAACACTACCTGGTTCTCCATCACCCAGAAGGCTGTTGAGAAGTTGGCCTGTCACACTTTTTGACTTTGGCATTGAACCACGTTTTAACATTTCGAATGCCGGGCGTATCGACTCGCCAGAACGACCAAAGCCCCATAGAATCGACGGTGAAGGATACAGTTTTTTAAGAACGGTATTCATTGTTTTGTAGTCCGCCATATTCGCAAGAGACTCACTATCGCTGGTAGCAAGCACTCGCTCAAGAATATCTCTGTGTGATGCAATCAGCAAATGACCATGGGCAACAGTCACCGCTGAATGGGGCAAGAGCTTTTCCTCCTTTTCACGCAGTCGGCGGCGTCGAGCATCACCGCTATCCTCCTCTTGATCCGCATGTGCAACGATACCACCAGGAGTTTCTATCTCAAGCGTAGGAATCTCCATTGAACGGTCAATGAGTTCCCAGATAACAATACCATTTGACTTAATCCGCCGCATATCCGGATCGGTGGCCATGCTTTTCCCAACCGTGGCAGCAACCTTCTCCGGATCAATCGCCTCGATCGCAATTACAAGTCTGTCGCTATCAACGTCTATTGGTTCCTCAAAGTCACCAATAAGCGTCACCTTTTTCCCCAAGCACGCAACGAGGTCTGCCTCGACGTCGATCTGCGGACCATCAGGATCCTCTTTCAATGACGCAATGACATCATCAAAGACACCTTTCTCGCCGACAACATCATCGACTAATGATTCGGCCGACTGAAAAGCCGTCTGAATATCCCACTTCAAAGAAGACCAGCTTGATACTCCGGCAGGGACCCAGTCGAACGGCTGAATCTCCTCACTATCAGGAAACCGAAGCATGCGGGCAGCAAGGTCGTATCGATCTACTGACAGAGGGTCTCGTCCGGGCAGTGGTGGGGCATAGACAATCGTCTGATGACGCATTTGGAAAGGTCCATCATCAAACATGATTGCTCCACCCATCGCTTTGACCGCGTCAAATCCCTGACGACCAAGTATCTCAACGTAGTCCGGCCCTTTCTGCCGTTTGTTCGTTGGGTGAGCTGATTTATAGGCAGCAGCAAATGCAAAGGGATTAATGTACCAACGCAACTTAGAGTTCTCAGGGCCAAGGCCTTTAAGCGATCCCTTGCTGACATTCTTAAATTGTTCTG
>JABHNP010000116.1 GCA_018694455.1 Planctomycetaceae bacterium
CAGGCCGAATATTCGGTCGCTTGGCAAATCAAGAAGGAAGGATTTTATTAAAATCCCCACCCGGCATGAGCAAGTTAGCCTACGAAGGATTCAAAACATTCCTTCGATATGAAGGCGATGTGCGTGTCGGCAATTGTGCTGCCTGCCACACCCTTCCAGATTTTACTGATGGCAGATCACATAGTGTCCAACCGGGCATGGCGAAGGCGCCGACAACCTCGCTGCGAAACATGTACAAATCTTCACAGGCCTTACGAGAAATAATCAATCAGAAAATGAAACACGCACAAAGCAAACAAAATAGTGATGCCCCAAAAATCAGTGACGCGTACTCCACAATTCGATTACATAAAAATGATATCGCTGGACTCGTTGCTTTTATAGAGCTTTTGCAAGATGTTCCTAAGCAGCAGTTTCGACAACTCATTCTTGATGCAGAATTATTTGATCCCTTAAGTGTGACTAAGTAACGTTCACGTGCGACTGATTTCTAGCCTGTCACGCATCACACAGAATCAACATGACTCGATTGCACGCTTCACGTACCGTGCAAGTTTTTTTTGGGAGTAGTCTTTAGGAATATGAAGGAAGCCGTACCGTGCTTGATTCTTTCCACACCAATCTATACCGATCCACATGGAGTAATTGCAAACATAGTCACCAGCATCGTACGCGACGGTTGTTTCAGATGTCTGAGGAAGTGGGAGTGTTGAAAACCGATTCGCTATAAAACAACCACGTTTGTGTGCTCGCCGCTCAATACGTAATTTTCGTGCACGAGGGTGTTGGCCCAATCCAAGAATGACATCTGGTTGTACCGTTTCGAACACATTCTCAAACATTTGACGATCGAAGCGGACCTCAAACACTTCCCTAAAAATATTTCTTGGCAGTTTCATATTTCGAAGGAGTACTTCGGTAATATTTGAGGTGTACTGCTGATACAGGCCAAATCCATAAATCAAAATACGCTGCATGGAAAGCTACCGGAAGGAATCGGATGACATTATGAAAACCCAAAAAACAACACAACGTTGTTCAAATTATTTATATCTCAAACAGAATTACTTCAGCGGTATCGCACGCGTTTGAATGACCGTTTCTGAAAGTGGAACAGGCTGATTCACCGACCAGAAAACGCCATTGATTATCACTCGCACGGAGTTTTGATTCGTAAAGTCTTTTTCATGTCCGAGCGACGTAGTAAAAACACGACTCCCGTATAAATTTTTCCATGTCCAGGCAATGGGTGCTGACATGGTTTGGTCAAGTTCATGTACTCCAAATTGATTTGTTACTGTACCTATACGCTTTGAACGCCCGGTTCCAAGCAGCAAAGGCCGAATCCCCGGCTGTGCATCAATGAGATAGAGCGTGCCTGATGACTCCCAGCCTGCTGTATCCACTCCCGTGAGAATTGGATGATCTTCCACCTTGGGTGCAAGCTTCACTTGGGTCTTTCCAGCGAGATGAATCAGATATGGAGACCCCAAAACCTTTTGTCCAAAATCATGATTGAGTGCATGACGCAGATGATCCTTTGGATAATTAAATGCATGTGTACTTGTTCGAAGACCGACAACTGCTTTGCCCGACTCAATAAATTCTGTGATATGGGCACGTTGGTCATCTTCCAGCTGAAGAAACCGCATGAAGAATATGCCAACATCAGCATCTTTGAGTACTTCAAGTCCAGGCAGACCACGTTTATCTTTCTCAGGATCCCACGCCGGATTGATGACTGTTGTGCGGAAACCCAGTCGCTGGAGTTCAGTAGCAAGGAACGGCATTGTTAACTGCGGTGAATAATGATGTGTGCCGACAACAAGCACTGCATGTGGTGGCTGGGCCGCCTCTACGAGACCATAGCAGTAGACAACTCCAAACAACACCAAGCCACAGAAGAATTTTAGCATGCTGTTCTTCACTTTCTGTCGTCTACATAAGTTCAGAATCAATTGGTTCCAAAAACCTGACGTATCAGTTATCGCTTCGGCAGTACAACTCGCGTATACGGGCTCGAGAGATATGTTTCGTAGGCACGCCCATTATGCTTAACTCTGCTGAGATAGTTACTAAAGAAATCAATCTGCTCCGCGTTGGCATCAAGCTCAATTTCAGCAACCCA
>JABHNP010000204.1 GCA_018694455.1 Planctomycetaceae bacterium
CCTTCCTTAATAACCTGAACCAGCAACTCGTCACCCCGCTTCAGAACATCCTGAATAGGCGGCTTTACCCTGGGGCGGTCACCAATTCTTGGCTTCCGACGTCGATCGGAAGGCCTTCCACTGTTATCCGTTCCATCAGAAGATGTTCTAGCTGGGTCAGTCAATTCAAAAGCCTTATCCGGATCGAGGCCACCCTGGCGGTAGTATTGTGGCTCTATATCACTGATATGAAGAAATCCGTTTCGACCAACACCAAAGTCAACGAATGCAGCCTGTATGGAAGGCTCTATATTCACGACCTTTCCCTTGTAGATATTGCCAACAAGGTTTTCTTGGCTGGTTCGTTCAACATAGAGTTCCTCAAGTACACCCTCCTCGATAATTGCGATGCGGCATTCTTCAGCCTGCGTCACATTAATAAGCATTTCCTGCTTCATAATCGTTCTTTCCTTCTATTAATCCGACAACTTGGAGTCGGCACTTATTTTATGCGATAGTCTCCGCTAGAAGACGTCGTTTCTGATCACGCAAAAAGGCCTTCACGTCCCGGGCACTATTCATTTCAAGCACCCGTTTTGCGACAGCCTGACAATCGGCGATTGATACGCTTCGAACCGCCTGTTTAATTTCTGGTATTACTGCAGCAGGTACACTCAACTCACGAAGCCCAAGACCAAGCAACAACTGGGTGTACATAACACTTCCACTCATCTGACCACAAACACTTGCTGACACTCCGGCCTGAGCCGCAATATCTAGTGATCTCTTTAATAACCTAAGAACTGCTGGATCACACGCACTGTAGAGATCTGCAACATCTTTATTCCCACGATCAACAGCCAAGGTGTATTGAATAAGGTCATTTGTTCCAACAGAGACAAAGTCTACTTCCTGAATGAACGCATCGAGCATCATTGCAGCAGCAGGCGTCTCAACCATCATTCCAATCCTAAGTTTTGGATTAAAATCAATATCATGCTCAGCAAGATCCTCCATGACATCTGCCAAAACCAATTTCGCTTGACGCAACTCGAGAATTGTCGAGACCAAAGGAAACATGACTCGCACGTCGCCATGTGCGCTCGCTCTAAGAATCGCACGCAACTGAGTCCGAAACATTGGCAACTGCCGTAATGAAAGACGAATGCTCCGCAGCCCAAGGCAAGGATTTCGCTCCTCCTCCGGACTTTTTTCAGTAAGCATTTTATCCGAGCCCAAATCTAACGTCCGCACCACCATCGGCTTTCCATCAATTGTATCTATTACTTTCCTGTACGCCCGATAATGGTCTTCTTCACTTGGCTCGTGCTGGCTTGTGAGGTAAAGAAATTCTGTTCTATAAAGGCCTATTCCGTCACTGCCTCGTCGCATGCACTGCTCTACTTCTTCAGGAAACTCGATATTCCCTCTGATCTGTACTCTCACGCCATCAGTCGTCTCTGCCGGCAAGTCTCGTAATTGCCCGAGGGACGCGGCAACGGTCTCAGCTACTTCAGCCTCAAGCCTGTAGCGAGCAATGGTCTCTTCATCAGGCTGAAGAATGACAACACCTTGGTTGCCATCAAGAATGACTGGCTCACCACCAGAAACATCTGCCAAGAATGGCCCAATACCAACAACAGCGGGGATCTCCAGTCCTTCGGCAACAATTGCTGTATGGCTGCCAGGGCCCCCGAGTTCAGTTGCAAAACCTTTTACGAACCGTCGATCAAGGTTTGCTGTTTCACTAGGAGTCAGATTATGCGCCAAAATCACCACTGGTTCAGAAATCGAGGCAAGCGTTTCCCTCCGCTGACCCAAGAGGTTTCGTAGGAGGCTTTTCTCAATGTCATAAATGTCGTGTGCACGCTGCGCGATATGATTATCAAGGCTTTGAAAAACCTTGGCGTACCGCCGAAGCGTTCGACTCACTGCATACTCTGGCCACCAATTACGGTCACGGACTGCACTCGTAAGCTCCTCCTGCAACCGTTGATCATGAAGCATTGCTAGGTGGGCATC
>JABHNP010000270.1 GCA_018694455.1 Planctomycetaceae bacterium
AACATTTGCTCGATGTCTGTCAGGTGATTGGAAGATGTGCCGAATGCCGGAGAGAGTAGGGGGGTCAGAGTTGCCAGCAGTTGTAACGGTCGACCTTCGGGACCGGAAGTCTCGCTCCAAAGGAGCGATAAGTCCACGACTTGCGGCAGGAATCCAGTGGGCACTGAACTCTGGAGGGCAGGTTATGTTGCTTCTCAACCGTCGTGGTTTTGCAACTCATCTTCAGTGCAAGTCATGTGGCCATGCGATGCATTGTCCGCAATGTGATCTAGGGCTCACATTGCATCAGCCTGGTAGCAGGGGAATATGTCATGGGTGCGGGCTTGTAACGGGTGTGCCTGAGTCCTGTCCTTCATGTGGGGTAAGAGACATCGTGCATCGTGGCACCGGAACACAGCGATTAGAAGATCAAGTGCGATCACAGTTTCGAGGAATTCGTGTAGCGCGTATGGATACTGATACCATGCGTACCCGGGGCAGCCACGAGAAGACACTCACCGCTTTTCGTAAGCATGAGATTGATTTGCTTGTTGGGACACAGATGATTGCGAAAGGCCTTGATTTTCCAAATGTCATGCTTGTCGGAGTCATCAACGCAGATGCGGCGCTTCACCTTGCAGACTTTCGGGCCTCTGAGCGGACCTGCCAACTTGTGACGCAGGTAGCTGGACGTAGTGGTCGTGGGCCTCGTGGTGGTCGGGTCGTTGTTCAAACTAGCACACCAGAGCATCCTGCAATACGTGCAGCTGCCGCTCATGATTACGAAGCTTTTGTTCGTAGTGAACTACCAATTCGTAAGGCACTCCTCTACCCGCCATTTGGGAGTGTTATAAGAATAGTTGTTCGTAGTGCGGTCGATGAAGCAGCTGCTAATTGGGCCAAGCATCTGGTTGAACGACTTAGTAAAAGTTCTCAAGGAGATGAATCCATTCGAATTCTGGGTCCAGCACCGGCACCGATTTCCCGAATTCGTGACCGCTACCGCTGGCATCTGCAAATACATGGACCAAGCTCGGAGTTGCTTCGAAATCTTGTGGGCCAAAGCATGGCTGGGTTAAAGACACCACAGGAAGTGGTTTGGGTTGTTGATGTTGATCCGGTCGAAATGCTCTAGGGAAAACTGCGGAGAATAGTTTTTGAGGCCCAGTGGAAGTGATTTCTGGAGTTGTGAACGAATCGTGCCGATCAAGTGGCGCAGGTTTCGCAGACATTCCGGTAATGCGGTAAGATACGTGTAAAGGTAGTGCTCTATGGCGTACAAGTCATTTAAAGAAATTGTTGGTGAAACGAGTCTTGAGAGAAAATGTCGTTTTCTCTTTGGTCTTTGTTTATTGGTGCTTATTACCGGTAGTTTTTGGTGGTACGGCCAACGAACTGAGGAGATTGTCTTCACTACCACACGAAGCACCGGTCGTCATCTTGTTGATGCAGTGATGATCAATCATCACTGGAAAAATCTTGAGGCGGATAAGAAGTATACGAATCCGATTGAAACCCTCGGGAAGATGCTACAGAATCAGCCCTATAGCTGGAGAATACTCTCACCAGACGCCTCCTCTGAGGAATTGGCCAGCTACACCCGGCTCGACGCTGCCGTTCTCGATTTTTTCGTGCAGAACCCTCCGTTTAGGGAAGGTGACGAATCGTTGACAAGTCGCGTTCGAACGTCGGGTGATGAATACCGTGAGTACCGAACGGCTGACAAAAAAGAATACCATTATTACCAACCAATCCGCGTTCAGCAGTCGTGCCTCATTTGTCACGAGTTTCATGGACGCGTCCGCGGTGAGGGCGGAGACAATTTACTGCCTAATCGTAAAAAGTATGCAGATGGTGATCTTATGGCGATTGTAAAAGTTGTCATGCCAGATGGGACAACGCGACAAGCAATAAATTGGAATCGTGCGATCTTGATTGCGACTGCAATTATTACGGTATTTCTTGCAATGCTTGCGGCGTACTTAATTGTGCGATATGTCATTGTGAAGCCACTCGAGCATCTTAGGGATGTAAGCGATGAAGTCCGCCGTGGGAATGTGGATGCAAGAGCTGACATACATACAGCAGATGAGTTCGAGGAACTTGGGGTAGCGTTTAACAGAATGCTTCGGGGGCTCGTTGAGTCCCAAGAGGAACTAAGGAAAGTGAATGGAGACCTTGACGGTAAAGTTGATGAACTGGCTCGGGCTAATATGCATCTGTATGAGATGAATCGATTGAAGGGTGATTTTCTTGCCACTATGAGTCACGAGTTACGCACGCCATTGAATAGTATTCTTGGTTTTTCGGATGTCCTCGGGTCGAATCAGCTACTTGATGAAAAGCAAGTTCGTTATGTCGAGAACATACGGAAGTCGGGCAGAATGCTGCTCGAAATGATTAACGATATCCTTGATCTTGCCAAGATGGAGGCTGGCAAAATGGATGTTCGAGCCACCACTTTTGAGCTCGGATCAATTGTTTCGGCCCAGTGTGACATGATTCGCCCGATGGCAGAAAAGAAAGAAATCAAGCTTATAATCTCCTTGAGTGACACAATCCCAAAAGTCGAACAGGATCAATCAAAGTTGCAGCAAATTCTGTCAAATTTGTTATCGAATGCTGTGAAGTTTACGCCAGAGGGTGGTCAGATCTCCGTCTCTGGAAAGTTGCTCGACGCAGAGTTCTTCATACTCGAAGTCTCTGATAATGGTGTAGGCATCGCTGTTGATGAGCAGCAGGCAATTTTTGAAAAATTCAGGCAAAGCAGTGATTTCCAG
>JABHNP010000238.1 GCA_018694455.1 Planctomycetaceae bacterium
ATGCTTCTGTTGGCGAACAATCGACACGGCACGAATATCCCCAAATGCCTTTTCTCGAATATGCTCAGGTTGTATTCGCACCGTATAACCACCAGCTTCTCCAAGAAACACATGACCACTGTGCACCCACTCAAAATTCTGAAAGTGTCCTGTCTCTTTAATATTGCAATCAACTGAGTCGATTTCATCTCCTTTCTGAAGAAAAACGATTCGACCCTGGCTTCCACCTTGCGCCCGTCCACACCCCTGAAGGAGCGCGACCGAATACCATCCAGCCTCCTGAACCTCGCACTGCCACACTGCGATATCACTCTGTTCGACCCAAAAGCCTACCGTGTTTTTGAAAGGCTGCGGCTCATAACGAAGCTTTTCACCAACCGTATTTGCTTCGCAAGCCCGGAGAAGTAATGAACCATCTGACGACGACTTAATCGCAATCTGCTCAGAAATCAGATACGGAGCCATATCAAACTTCATCAAAAAATTTGCACCATCTGGCAGCTCTTCACTCCATTGCACCCGCCATAACGTCGGCTCTGGCTGGACTTTGACTTTTATTCCTGGGTGCCCGAGACATTCGACGGAAGCAATCGGTGCACAGAACCGTGGGAGACTGACGAACTTCTGCGACCTGCCACGTTTCGTTGGCGTGACTCTGAGCTGTGAGCCCGTTCGTACAACCATCGATACGCCGTCAAAACCATGTTGCCTAATGTCTAAGGCCTGCTCGTCTTCTGAAACTATTTGAAATGCACAACATTTCCCAACAAGCCCGCACCCTACAAGCATCCCCACCAAGATGGCTATCCTCTTAAGCATGAGACAACGATCCTTCTGCGCACAGTTAAACATTATAAATTCCACCCACTTCAAATATCACCGAACCACTCGTGCCCCAGCACCAGCAATGACTTTCTCAACTTCTTTGCGGGTTGCCATCGAGGTATCACCGGGCGTTGTTGACGCCAAAGCCCCATGAGCGGCTCCATAACTTACCGCTCGCTGCGGATCGTTGAATTCGAGAAAGCCGAAGGCCAAACCGCTCGCAAAACTGTCACCCCCACCAACCCGATCAAGAACTTCCAACCCCGGAAATTTCTGACTGTCGTACATTTCACCTTCGTGCCACAGTATCGCTGACCAATCATTACGAGTTGCTGTCAGCACTCGTCGTAAGGTGGTCGCTGCTACTTGAAAGTTAGGGAATTGTGCAACCGCCTGCTGAATCATCTGCTTGAAAGCATCTGTCTCAATTTCACTGATTGACTCATCAACACCCTCAACTGCGAATCCGAGTGATGCCGTAAAGTCTTCTTCATTTCCGATCATGACGTCGACATGCTTCGCGATCTCGCGATTGACGTCGCGAGCCTTCTCAATCCCACCAATACTTTTCCAAAGACTTGGACGATAATTTAGATCATACGAAACGATGGTTCCGTATTTTTTTGCTGCTGTGACAGCTTCAATGGTCAGAGCAGCTGTCGTCTCGGAGAGCGCTGCAAAAATACCTCCTGTGTGGAACCAACGGGCACCAACCTTGCCGAATATATGGTCCCAGTCGACATCTCCCGGTTTCAGCTGACTCGCAGCAGTATTCCCTCTGTCTGGGTTGCCCACAGCACCACGGATTCCATGTCCCCGTTCTGTGAAATTGAGACCATTCCGAACGGTTCGCCCCATCCCATCATCATCCCTCCACACAATATAGTCCGTGCATACTCCGCCCTGCATAATACAGTCCTCGATAAGGTGGCCAACCTCATTATCAACAAATGCAGAGACAACTGCCGTACGCAGATCGAAGCATTTCCTCAATCCGCGGGTAACGTTGTATTCACCGCCACCTTCCCATGCATGAAATTCCCTCGAGGTTCGTATACGGCCTTCTCCTGGATCAAGCCGTAGCATGACTTCACCTAGTGACACAGCGTCAAAACCACATTCCTCACGAGATTTTAGTGGTAATGCCATTTCTACTCCTCTTTATGATCAAACAACAGAAACATTTTTCAAAACTTGCTTTTCAAACCCCTGTGTACCAGCTTCGATAGCGATCTCATTCAGTGCATCGACCTCAACCTCCGAAAAGAGAAGCCCGCCAGCTTCTTCACTACGGGCAGCAAATTGAGCCTCCAACTGTCCTGGCAGGAGACATGAATCATTGCCGTGCCCAAGAATATCTTCGATAACAATTTTCACGTTTTCTATCTGTGACCTATGCTTTGCAAATAGTCCCGCTGACAATGCCTCTGGATGCAACACCTGAAAAAAGAAGTTGCAGCCCTGCTTCTCACCATCTACCTGCTGCCTACTTCGAATTGTCGGTATCGAACCACCAATAAAGGCTGCGATAACCTCGTTCATTAACGCCAGACCGTACCCCTTATGTGCACCAAAAGGCATTAAGGACACCGCAGCATGTGGATCCGTCGTTGGATTGCCGTCTTTATCAACAGCTGCATTCGGAGGAAGCTGCTTCCCCTCTCTCTGGAATTGCTGCACTCTTCCCATTGCGATGACCGACGTTGCCCAGTCGATCACAATTGGGAATCCAACTGCATCGGTTGTTGGAAAACCCCAAGAATGCGGATTGGTACCGAGGGTCGGAAACACACCACCAAAGGGAACAACCTCGGCCAGTGATGCCGTGCAATTGGTTACAGCGATATAACCGCGCTTTGCGGCCTCCATCACGTAGCCGCCGCCCCACAGATAGTGGAATGCATTGTCAACTGAAACCGTGCCGGAGCCATGTATTTCTGCAAGTTCAATACAACGTTCAATTGCTTCCCAGGCAACGGCCTGCCCAAGCTTTTTCTTGCCATCCCAAACTTCTGTTGCATCAAATCTGGTCTCCAGCCGTTGTACGGCTACACCGGGAACGCAGCCACCGACAGTCGACCCAAACAGATCATCGAGGTGAATTGCCTTGATTGCATTATGGGTCCGAATCCCATGCTTTGTAGCGGCTGCCGCAAGCCTCGCTGCCTGCTTTGATTCATTAGCTGTAAATCCGCGTTTTGCATATGCAGCGCAAACAATTCGCTCATGCTCCTCGACAGGAACAACATAGAACAACTCTGACATCTCCCCTTCTTTCATCCTGTGAGGCTGGTCCCATCGAATGGATTTATCCCAGAACATTCTGGACAGCAACCTCTGAATTAACCTGTGCAAGCGGTGGTTCTCCCCGCATTGCATGAACAAGATTTTTCACAGCAGCAACTGCCTGTCGCTGAACACTTTCACGAGTCCGTGACCCAATATGCGGTGTCACTAAGCAATTTGGCAGCTTTGTAAGTGGATGTTCTGCGGCTGGCGGTTCCTCATCCAGCACATCAGTCCCGTAACCACGCAACGCACCGGACTGCAAGGCCACGGCAACGTCAATCGTATTCACTATCTCTCCACGCGCACAGTTCAATATTACTGCATCAGGTTTCAGAAGCTTTATTGTTTCCTCACGAATAAGTTCCCGCGTGTCAGGTGTGAGATTTGTATGAAGAGAGAGATAATCAACCCGAGGAAAGAGATCATGAATGTCATCGACTCGCTCTACTTGATGCTCAAGAGCAAAGGATTCATCCCAGTAAACGTCAAAACCTATTACAGTCATGCCGAAAGCCTTTGCGCGTTTGGCAACCTCTTTCCCAATGCGGCCCATACCGACAACACCAATGGTTTTGCCGGCAATCTCACGGCCCGTCTTTCGCTTCCAGCCACCTTGCCGAGTTGAGTCTGCGTGAAACAGAAGATGCTTCTCAATTGCCAGAAGTAGCAAAAACGTATGCTCAGCTACCGTTGTATGATTCACACCTGGTGTGAAAAGTAGCGGCACACCCATTTCTGTAGCTGCACCAACGTCGATCTTATCAACACCGATACCATATTTACTAAGGACCTTTAACCGCGGACACGCCCGTTCAAGCACTGTTCTTGTGATAACGTCATCACCGCAGATATACCCATCAATTGCACCAACTGCAGCCATGGTATCCGCCTCAGAAAGTGGCCCTCGCTCCTTGATAATTTCCCAGCCTGTATCAGCTAACAACTCATGATGAGCGCCCGGGGTGTCTTGGAATGAGGTTGTCGTGACGAGAATGCGAGGTTTCATATATTTCTTCAACTGCTAGATACTGCACTATTTACTAAACTATACCGTAAACCATTTCTTCTAAAATAAAAGAATACTGAACAGCTACACGGAGGGAACACCCTCTCGAAAGTGCTCCGTGAGCAAAGTTGGCTTCATCCCATCCCACTCAAATACTTTGCAGTCAAAAAAATCGTGTATGCCAAGACCACTCACACCATGCCGTAACAACCAATACACGCTACCTTCCGCTATTGGAAATTCCTGAAACTCTTTCGCTCGTACTGCAGGGACTGAAGTCTTTATCCATGCCCAGTAATTTATGTGGGACTCAAACTGCTTATCCGGCTCTTCCTTGCACCAATATCGATATTCATATTCCGTAAGACAACAACACCTTGAAACCACATCGCGAAACGACTCGGTCAAAGCCAGATTGTTACATGCAGTAACTCCAACAGGATTTGTGGTAATGACAACAGCAGGATACCTTGCATGCCAGCGATCGACACCAACGAGCAGTTTGTCAAGGCGCGATAACCAACTACCAATATGACTTTCAAGCAGTTGCACTTCAGCAATACGAGCGTTTGGAGTCGGCTCATTGCGCTGCTGAGCATGTTTTCCACGCGGGCGATTCTTTTGTCGCTCGACTACCATAAAGTTCCTGAGTCTTGTAAGCCATTCGCCGGGTTCATGCTGCCCATCGAACTGCTCTGTTTCGGAACACTTCTTCTCTTCTTCATGCATTTCTAGAGCGTCCTGCTTGTTTTTGCATGACAACTGTTGGGTCATCCGGCCACGCATGCTTCGGATACCGGTTTTTCATTTCTTTTCGCACAGTAGGGTACGTATTCAACCAGAAACTCATCAGGTCATTTGTTCGTTGTTGCGGCTTATTGTTTGGCCCCAACAGTTGGATCGCGAGCGCAACTTCTCCATCAACAAGCCCTGGTATTTCGGCAACACCAAAGAGTTCTTGAATACGGATCCGAACTTCAGGCTGACTGTCTGTCGTATACTCAATTTTATATCTTTTCCCATTTCTGAGCAGACATTGAACTGGCGCCAGCCGATTGACTAAGGCCACAACATCATCTCCTAGCAAAGTTGAGAAGAGAATCATCCAATTTGTCTTCCGTATATCTTCAAATGAGCGAAACCCATGTGAATCGTTTCGTATGGAGCGAATAAGTGATTCTGTGTCGAGCCCTCGTTTGAGCTTTTCTGCAATACCATTTCGCTTTTCTTGCAGCACCTGCCGAAGCCATCGTGCACGTTGGAGGAAACTCGCTGCTTCTGTTTTTTCTTCTGGCAGCACTTCGAGCGGCTTGCGAAGTGCTTCCTCAAACAATACATCGAGTGCTTGAGTTTCGTCCTTAATCGGCTGAGGTGATTCTTCCAGAATGAGTCCATGCCATGACACTTTCCTCTTGCCCTCAAGCCGTTTTTTAGCGCGACTAAATGCCACATCATAAAGAACTGAAACATGCTCCTGAAAAGGGCCGTCGACCGTAAGCCACTGCGGTTCAACTGCTGAAGCAGACCGAACTGTGACTTCACTTTTTGAATCATCAATATCAATCGCGATGAAAAACTTCTCATGTCGTACGCAGCTCTTCTTGTCCAGCCGTACCCCCCGCCCACCAACCATTGTTCCACGTTCTGATGAGCCAGCCCGAACACGACACAGACGATCTGGAAAAGCTGCCAGGAAGACCTGCCGAAAAACCTTTTCGATATTCGAGGCCTGTGGGCTGCAGGCCTGTGAAGCGACCTGAAAGTACTGCTCGGCCGCCCGAAGAACAGAGTTGGCGGCACCAAAGTGAATCGGTGGTAAACCAGACATGTTGATGTCAGTACGACTTTTACTGAAGTGCTGCATCACACGCACTTTTTCCCAAAGATCTGAACGAACATTCGCCTCGGTAGTATCACGTGGTCCAAGCCCAGACCGACCGCCAGACCGACCGCCAGCCCGAAAAGGATCACGCTCAGTGAGCAGTGCGGCCGCCAGCGCTACCTCACGCAGAACCCCTCTCCGTTCGCCCTCAACAAGTAAGCTTGCCAGTCTCGGATGCAGTGGCAGACTCGCAATGTCCCTACCCCGGTCTGTCACATCATATGAAAGCACGGCACCTTCCTGTCTCTCATGAAGACAACCCAACCCTACAAGAAGTTGGTGGCCCCGCGCCAGCAACTCATGAGATGGTTCATCCAGCCATGGGAACGCCTCAGCCTGCCCGAGCACCTTTAGCATTAAAATCGCTTGGGCGAGATCTGCCCGCAGAACTTCAGGCCGCTCAAATTGTGGACGTCGCTGATGCGCAGCTTCGTTCCAGAGACGCCAGCATCTGCCGGCTATGGTCCTTCCAGCCCTTCCCGCACGTTGCTCCGCTGATGCCTGAGAAATTGCCAGCGTTTGCAGTTGAGGCAACCCTGTCGCTGAAGATACATGCAGCTGTCTGGCCAGACCACTATCAATGACGGCCGTAACCCCTGGAATAGTCACTGACGTTTCTGCAATATTTGTAGCAAGAATAATCTTACGGCGACCATCATCTTGCAAAGCTTCATCCTGCTGCTCTGCTGGAAGGTCACCAAAAAGCTTAACAAGACGATGACCTGCACGTACTACATCTGCTTCAACTATCTTCGCTGTTGCAAATATTTCTCCAACACCAGGTAGGAAAACAAGTACGTGGCCCGACGTCTGGTGTAACGCCTTGGGTATAGTTTGCTGAACGACATCTGGCAGATTTCTAGGCGAAATCTCCAAACCAATATTTTTTGCGTACGTAACTTCGACAGGATGCACACGAGCAGTCGCGGTAATTACTTCAGCTCCATTGAGAAATCGAGTAAGCCCTCCCGCATCAAGTGTGGCACTCATGATTATTATTAATAAGTCCGGTCGCTTTTTATCACGGAGTCGCTTCAGCATGCCCAAGAGGAGATCCATATCGAGTGACCGCTCATGGAATTCATCAAGAACAACACAGCCAACATCAGATAACGCAGGGTCTGTGACAAACTGGCGAAGAAGGACACCCGTTGTCTGCACACAGAGGGTTGTTGCCTGAGATACTTGTGAGTCGAAACGCACCCGATATCCAACCTCTTCGCCGACTCGACATCCGCGTATAGTTGCAATCTGTCGTGCAATGGTTCGCGCAGCAAACCGCCGAGGCTGTACCAAGACGACCTCTCCCCTCCCACGAAGGGAGTCCAGTATCGCCGCTGGGACCAACAGTGTTTTCCCCGAACCCGGGGGCGCACAGACAATTACCGGACCTAACTTGGCAGCCGCCACTACATCTGAAAGAACACCTGCAACGGGTAGATTATTGGGAAAGTCTTCAACATCTGTGCATTTGTTCATGGTGCCAATAAATGAATAAAATTTGACAGCGGACGCCGGCGACGAGTTTGCTATAACTACATTATGAGTACTGCAACAATGAAACTGACACCAATTGCACGACGTGCAATTGAAGACTTCCCGAACTTCGACCTAGAGAAACTACTCGGGACAGTATTTGAGCCAATACAAGGCTGCCGTGTGGCGATCCTAATTGATCTTGCTGATACCAGCCAGATGTACAACTATAGCTTTTTGAAGGATCCTGATCTTCCTATACAGAAAAAGGCCTATGAGGTTTTTCATCAAGGCCTGAAGCAGGGTCTCGCCGAAAAAATTGGTGTTACTGGTGGTGAGATGTTCGCCTATTGTGAAACTGGCGGAAGTAATCTCGACCTTCCTGATGAAGCAGTGGACGTCAACGGAGATATTATCTCACTTGAGAAGTCCGTGTACACAAAGTATGACTTGATCCTCTGTATTTCGACTTTTTCCGCCACGGCACCACTCACAGCTTCCGCGAAAAAATTCGGTTTTCGGGGTGCTACATTACATGGACTGAACGATACTATCCTTGCCACCGGGCTCGCTGTCGACTATCGAGAGGTCAGTATTGAAGCCGAAAAAATGCGGCTTGCCCTGACCAAGGCCGACTACTTTGAAATTGATTTCGAATTAGGAAACAACAATTATCAGTTGACGATCCAGTGTGGTGGACAAGAAGCACAAAAGAGTCATGGGCTTTGCCTAGGGAAAACACCTGACATTGCGAATTTGCCAGCCGGCGAGGTTTATTTCGTACCCACTGGTGCATCTGGTAAATTTCCGATGAAATTCGACGATGGTACTGTCGCTATTATGGACGTTGCTGATGGTCGAATTCACACAGCGACGTTTGTTACTGGAGACGCTACTTTGGTTGACGCGTTCAATCACAAATTAAAAATAGATCCTGTCACCGGCGAAATTGGTGAACTTGGATTCGGCACACAAGATCTTCCAGTTTCTGGCCGGGACATCCAAGATGAAAAAGTTATCGGAACCCTCCACGTGGCCACTGGCCGCAGCGATCATCTTGGTGGACATCTCACTCCAGATTTATTTGCTGAAAAACTGCATGCGACCCATGATGACATCCTTTTTTCTCCGTCGAAAACTCCCGAGATATCTGTTAAACAAGCACGAATGGTGCGGGGTGGCTCGACAGAAGTCGTCATCCAAGACTTCGAACCTTCTAACTATTTACGGGATGCAATTGGGTTACGGGATGCAGTCGAAGAACTTTCCTAGGATTTTCAGTTCGCTGGAACAGTTGCAATATTGTGTCCCTGCCTAAAGGCCGCGGGTGCTATGCCAAACACTCTTTTGAAAGTCCGGGAGAACTGGTACTGGTCTTGATACCCGAGTCGTAATGCAGCGTCGCGAACCAAGATTTGTTCGTGAGCAAGCCATTCAGC
>JABHNP010000286.1 GCA_018694455.1 Planctomycetaceae bacterium
CGATCAGAATAGAGGCAATCAATGTTGGGGGGGGTGACGTCATCAAGGTATCGCAACCGATCCAGGTTTGTATCAAGTAGGCCAATATTTGCACCGAAACCGGCTGCTACTTTCGCAGCATTCGCTCCAACGGTGCCGGCTCCAAGAACAAGAACATTTGCCGGTGGAACTCCGGGGACACCTCCGAGCAGTATGCCTCGTCCCATTTGGGGTTTCTCAAGATACTTGGCACCCTCCTGGATGCTCATTCTACCCGCTACCTCACTCATCGGTTTCAACAGTGGCAAGGCTCCCTGGTCATCACGAAGCGTTTCGTACGCTAAGGCTGTAGCGCCGGTTGTTAGGAATCGCTGTGTCAATGTTTGATCGGCTGCGAAATGAAAGTAAGTAAAGACAAGCTGGCGTGGTTGAATAAGTGATATTTCTTCTGGCTGAGGCTCCTTGACCTTGACGATGAGATCAGATGTAGCAAAGACCTCTTCTGCAGTGTCAACGATAGTTGCACCGCAATCTGCGTATGCACTATCAGGCAATCCAGAGCCACTGCCAGCAGTTTTTTGAAACACAACGGTGTGGCTGGATCGAACCAGTTCTTCAACCCCAACAGGAAGCATTGCAACGCGATATTCGTCTCGCTTTGTTTCCTTGGGTATACCAATTTTCATCCGCAGAGCCTCCGCGACTTAGGAGGTCATTTTCTTTGCAATCTTATATGTTGCAGGCATCGGACAAGGGTAGTTTCCATCCTTGTCCGGAACGACAGGAGGAGTTGAGTCCCAGGTGAGGTTGTCGGGCATTAAGTTGAAATCTTCAGCAAGAAGTTTCTTGTAGTCCTGAGGCTTACCACTGTATGTTGCCGTTCGGCCAAGTACCGCTGAAAAGGTAGAGGTTGCACCGTAGTAGGCATTGTTCAGTGGCGTGTCATTCCGAATGGCGGCCTGTAGTTCGTTATGTTCGACTTGGTATGGATTCGTAGAGCCACCAGAGTCCTTGCTCTTGGACTTTGTTGGCCCTTCGTATTTCCAGAGAACCTTTCCAGAATAATCTGTTATTTCCCCAATTTTTACAAAACCTTTTGTGCCTTGAAATTCTTCATCCACCCGGTTTTGGCCACCTGGAAATTGTCGGCACTGACTGGCTATTCGAACACCATTTGGATAGCTGAAATTAATCGTGTGGTGATCATAAATTTCACTTGGTTGCCCGACAACTCGTTTTTGTTTTCCGCCAACGCCGTAGGCTGATTCGGGAAGCATGTCGAGGAACCAGTTTGCTATATCTATATTGTGAACATGCTGCTCACAAATATGGTCACCACAAAGCCAGTTGAAGTGATACCAGTTATGGACTTGAAATTGCATTTCATTCATGTCGGCTTCTCGCTTCCGGTACCAGATGCCACTCCCATTCCAATACACTTGTCCGCCGATAAGGTCACCAACCATGCCATCACGAACACGCTTGATTGTTTCTCGGTAGCTTGCTTGGTAGTGGCGTTGTAGTCCGACAACAACTTTTCTGTTTGTTTCATCGGCTTTTTTTGCTACTTCGAGTACAAGACGAGCACCAGCACTGTCCACGCAAACAGGCTTTTCCATAAACACATGTTTGCCTGCATTAATAGCAGCTTCAAAGTGTGATGGACGAAAACCCGGAGGAGTCGCCAGAATAACGAGATCGCAATGGTCAAGAACTTTCTTGTAGGCATCAAGACCGTGAAATTGTCGATCTTTTGGAAGGTCTACTTTGTCTCCCATTTTTTCAACCGCTCGAAGTGTGCGGCTTATGTTGCTTTCAAAAGCGTCGGCAACGGCTGTTACTTTGATGTTTGAGCCATCAACGCTAAGTGCTTGAGTCAACGCACCCGTACCCCGACCGCCACAGCCAACAAGACCAATCCGAATGAGTTCTGTCGACGGAGTTTGTGCATGGACCGCTCTCATGGATGCGATTGCACCACCGGCAACGGACGCAATTTTTACGGCATTGCGTCGAGAAAACCGTGGTGTATCTGAGTGTTGTTGGTTGCCGGACATGCTCATCTCCTGCGAGGATTGGTGTCTTAAGAAAATGGTCTGAAGATATTTAGAAAAGAAATGTCATTTGCTGCTGCGACTTACGCGACTACAGCATTTTCTTCAACGTAAAGATACCGGCTCACCCGCAACTTGCACAGGTGAAGGACAAACAGCCCTAATATTTGGGTATTGATGGATCAATTTCAGTGCTCCATGCCTCAATACCACCCTTGAGGCTCTGCGCCTTTTCAAACCCTCGTTCTCGTAGCCATTTTGCTACACGGAGACTGCGGACTCCGTGATGGCAGTGCACAATGACCCGCTTTGGTCTCCAGGGCTCTAATTCATCCAATCTTTCGGAGATTTCCTGCATCGGTATGAGTTTCGCTTGGGAGATCTTAGCTATTAAATACTCTTCTTCTGTTCTGCAGTCGAGTAAAAGGTATTCAGCGTTTTCTGACGTTTTGAACAACGTTAAAGTGTCACTTGGAGTAATTTCTGTTGGTAATGTCATTTGACATAGTCTATCCAGACACGGTTTACCACTACTAGTGCGTGCTGTTGATTGCACGCTGAAAGTCCTCAGAATAAAGAGAATACACTGAAAGGTCGAGCTTTAAGATGCCATCTAGTCGCATTGATCCCATGGCTGCCCGTGCATTCGCTGTTGAGGTTATCGAAAAACTTCGTCAGGGAGGATATGAAGCAGTGTGGGCCGGTGGATGTGTTCGCGATCAGTTGTTGGATCGAGTCCCGTTGGATTATGACGTTGCAACAGCTGCTCGTCCTGACGCCGTAAGAAATATTTTTGGCCGAAGAAACACAATAGCTGTAGGTGCTGCTTTCGGTGTTATTACCGTGATTGGATCAAAGGACACAGGGAATGTTGAAGTTGCAACATTCCGATCTGATGCAGAGTACGTCGATGGACGCCATCCTGTAGGAGTTACTTTTTGTGGAGCGCAGGAAGATGCTCTTCGTCGTGATTTTACAATCAACGGCCTTTTCTTTGATCCGACTGCTGGGAATGTCATTGACTATGTCGGAGGTCAGCAAGACTTGAGCGAAGGCGTTGTTCGTGCAATCGGCAACCCAATCATGAGATTTGAAGAGGATCATCTCCGCATATTGCGAGCCATTCGGTTCTCAGCCAACTTTGAATTCCCAATAGAATCAAACACTCGGAAGGCTATCGTGCTACTGGCCAGGAAGGTTGAGTCGGTGAGTCCAGAACGATTGGCCGCGGAACTTCGATTGATGTTTTCTCGTCAGGGGCGAGGTGAAGCGTTGCGGCTCCTCGTGAACACAAATCTCATTAATCCATTATTCGGTAACCGTTTCGAAAGGAGCGAAACGTTTTTGTTTTCGGCAGCGGACACGCTTGATGCCATGAAGAAACCCAATATATCGTCGGCGATTGCGGTTCTGTGTTACGAGAAGCCTCGGCTGGCAGCTGAAATTTCAAATCACCTTCGATTATCGAATCATGAACGAAAACTTGCTGTGTGGTTAATTGAAGCAGTCATGGTTCTTGGGTCAGGCTCTTTTTCGAGACAGCACGGAAATATGCCTTGGTCGGTTCTTCAGCCATGGCTCGCTCATGAATGGCGATTTCAGCTAATTGACGTGATGAGATCCCTCGCTGTGATCAATTTGTTTTCAACAGAAAGCGTGGATTGGGTGAGTGAACAGGTTCACCGCAATGATGCTGATCTGAACCCACCCCAATTGCTCCGTGGGAATGACTTAATGCAACTCGGTGTTCCATCTGGTCCAGCCGTTGGGGAACTGTTGGGTCACTTGCGAGATTTACAATTAGATGGGAAAATCACATCGCGTGAGTCGGCCATCAAATGGATTGAACAACATTGTGGTTCCGATTAATTAATAGAACAGTTTCCCAACCACCTTCTTACCGAGGCGGCTCACGTGGGTCCGGTAAATCGGAAAGGGAACGTAGTTGAAACACTTCCAAGAATCGTGATGTTGTCCGATAGCACGGAAGATCCTCCTGGATATCCTTGTTGTCGCACGGGAGTTTGACTAGTTCAAGTAAACCACGCCGTACAAGTTGTCGCATCACAGCTGGACTTGCATCACATCCGAGTTTAGCTAAATCTTCTCGGGCTACCGGCTGGTTCCAAGCGACAACAGCAAGTGCGTCAAGTGCTCCCGCATCGAGTCGTACCCGACGTGTCTTGGCTTCTAAGATGGCACCGTATTGTCGGTACTCCTCACGAAGTCGAAGAATCCATCCTGATCCTTCAGATACAACTTCATAGGGACAACCATTTACCTCGTAAAACCGAGAAAGTTCTTGTGCGAATTCGTCAATTTCGACAGATCGAACACCCCGCATTAATTTGGAAACCCGTTGACTTGGTAGAGGCTTGCCCCCCGGCAAACCAACAAATAGGAGAGCCTCAAGTATCGATCGTGGATTTACACGGCATGCTGATGCATGTGAGGCTTCCGAACCTTCTGTATCGTCAAGGTCGGGCGAAGCATCGATTTCAACAACTTCTTGTGTGCCTTTTGACGGAGACTCATACGGGTCTTGTTCTCCCATCATGGCTGCAAATGCCTGCGCTAGCCGATCAATCGACAAGCCACCTTCAGCCGGGGGCCCGTCGAACCCACCCAATGGTTTCTCTGCCTTCCTTGGCTCAGTTGTCACGGGTCGAATTCCTGTTCTTTTACCGCTTCATTCAAAAACGAAGGAGTCAATTCCTAGTCAGAGAGCCTAGAGTTACTTCCAGCGTTTGTCGACATTGGTTTTCATGAAGGCTAGTGCATCACGAGCGAGTTGTTCCTCCGTCGAATACATTTTCCGCCAAATTTTTG
Organism: Planctomycetaceae bacterium; assembly: GCA_018694455.1. Lineage (GTDB taxonomy): Bacteria > Planctomycetota > Planctomycetia > Pirellulales > UBA1268 > UBA1268. The sequence continues at coordinate 4,863 of JABHNP010000286.1, forward strand.
TAGCGGCAACAATTGCTGGCAGTGCTAGCCCAAAAGCTTCAACGACCATCCAGCCATCCCAGTTAGTTTTTTTGATTGCATCAAATGTTTCATTCCATGCAACATGCCCTTGGCCCGGAGTGCTTCGATCATTTTCTGAAATATGAACAATTTTCGTCCAAGGCATTGCTGCATCAATCGCATCAGATAGATTTTTTTCTTCAATGTTTGCGTGAAAAGTGTCATACATCATCCTGAGGTTTGGATGATCAACTTCACCAAGAAAAGAAATAGTCTGTGCAACACTTGTGAGAAAATAATTTTCAAATCGATTGAGATACTCAACAACGATCGTAACATCCGCAGAAGCGGCGTATTCTGCAGCCTGGCGCATTGACTCAGCGCCCCACTTGATTTCATCCGCTGTTGGACCACATCCAGAGAATTCACCAATAGCTGAGTGAGTAGGGCCAGCTAAGAGTTTGACTCCTGCAGCATGGCAGCAGTCAATAGTCCTTTTCAGCGCATCAACAGCAGCCTTTCGAACACTGGCTTCAGGGCTAATTGGATTAGCGTCGGCACTTCGGATGGTGACAGCAGTTCTTTCTAGGCCAATGGCATCGAGCTTTTTTCCCCAGTCTGTGTAAAGTTCTTTATTTGGGTCAAACAGTGGCATTTCAACACCGTCATATCCCATGTCTTTGAGTGTCTCAACAACGGGAATGAGACCATCATGCATTGAGTCAGTCCAAAGAAGCAGGTTAATTCCATATTTCATAATAAAAGTACTTTTGCTGAAGGAGGCGTATCTTGAATGTGATCGTGAATCATTACTATTTTATTCGACACCGTTCACTGAAAGAAGGCAAGTGCGGACGGAAAGAGTGGATCATGTACTGCCTCGACGATTACGATTTGGTTTTATCAGTTGTTTTCCCTGTTTAGTGGTAGGAACACTTTTAAGTGGTTCCGGGGAGCCGTCGAGTGATTGTCCAGTCGCTATTGATCCCAGCCGCTTACGAATCTGTGCGACATATTCAGAGGATAGTTCGAATCCGAGGTATGAACGGTTAAGTTTTTTTGCGACAGCCAGTGTTGTTCCGCTTCCCGCAAATGGATCGATGACAAGATCACCAGGATTACTTGATGACCGAATGATTCGCCCAAGCAATTGTTCAGGCATCTGGCATCCATGCCAACCGGAACGCTCCTTGAATGTTCCACAGACACGTGGAAAGTACCATGTATCTTCGTCAGTCGTGAACCCACTAGGAAGATCTTGTGGCCGTAGAATCCACGTGTCATCCGGAAGCCGTCCTTTTGGGTTCGCTCTTCGATCACCGTAAACTAATTCACGCGCTGAAGGTACTCGGATGGCATCGGCATTGAAGGTGAACGATTTTGGATTACAGACAAAGTGAAATAAGTGGGCATGAGAGCGGTTAAACTTCTGCTGACAATTCACACCAAATGTGTAGTACCAGACGACCCAACTTCGGCACACAAACCCAAGTTCTCTTGTAGCAATCACCTTGAGTTCGGCTGCATATTCATCACCAATGGCAAGCCAGAATGTTCCGTCAGGACGAAGAATGCGACGGATTTCACTCATCCAGCGTTTTGACCATTCGAGATAATCGTCGCTTGTTCGACGGTCGTTATATGTGTCGTAGGCATAGCCAATGTTAAAGGGTGGGTCAGCAAATGCGAGAGGAATGCTGTCAGACGCAACCCTGCTTAATAAGTCAAGACAGTCGCCTTCTCTAACACGGCTTGGTGTCCGCCGAGTAGGTGTTTGCGGACGTATCTTCTTTGTTTTCTTAGTCGGCATAACTCAGAAATGTACGTATCGGACGGCGTGTCGTCTACGTGCGCAAGTGCCGTCGCCGTGTTTCATCACTCGTTGAATTATTCGTCGGTTTTTGCTGCTTTCTCAGTCACCTATCCATCTCATTATGCGTTCAACAGTCGGCAACTGATATTTATCAATCATTACAAATAGTGGAATAGCAAGTATGCAGAAAAAAAGTGCAAGCGATGCCGAGACAATAACCGGCAAGAAGTTCTGCCAGTGTGCAGTCGGCTCACCATTTGTCATTAGTCCGTAAATCCAAAGTGGCCAAAGATGGACCATGTGGTGAAGAAGATAGAGAGAGAGTGAATGCTTGCTGGTAATACGGCACCACTTTGCAGCGGTTCTCGTAGTGAGAGAACTACGTTCTTCTTTCCAATTTTTATCAATAACTGTATTAAGGGCCAAGAGGCTGAGAAGAGCCATCCCAGCTACGCCAAGGAGGTAGCTGCTTGAAGCGGGAAACATGGTCCATTGAGAAATTAGAGAAGGCAAGGAGATGAGTCTCTGTAATACAAATGATGCAACAAGGCATCCGATGCTTACATGCACCACTAGCAGAAATCGTGATGGTCTCAGGCTATGAGGCAGACTGTTTGACGGCGTGAAGAGTGTGGGTGCAATAATAAAGCCAATTATTGGAAGAATAATCCATGGGAAAAGTGGGAAATATCCGGTGACAAGGTATCCAGTAACAAGATCTGAAAGTGTGAGGTCGTACTCGAAATACCCACTGTTCCAAAAAGCATAGTAGTCACAGAGGACCTGAAGTGGTGGGCTCAATATTACAACAAGAAGAATGCCAGTCAGTAAAACTTCGGTAGGCAACTTGCGAATCAAATTTAGAATAATGAGTGCGGAACCAACAAATGTAAGAATGTCCCAGTTGAAGGTGTCCTCCGGTAACCAGACGAAGATGTTAAAAGCAAAGCCGATTCCAATAAGGACAAGACCTCGCCGGACAGACCGTTTCGAGATAGTGCCGTCATCGATACCACGATCTTCTTGTGCTGTAATCCAAGAGTGGTAACTGACACCAGTGAGTAATGTGAAGAGTGGTGCCGCAAGGCCAACAGGCAGCCACCAGATATGCTCACGAGAAGCCGGACCAATTTGTGAGGAGTTGTAATGAGCGGATAGATTCTCTACGAAGTGGACGAGTACCATCATTCCAATAGCTACTGTTCGCAGGATATCGATTGAGAGAAGTCGCACGAGGTTAATTCCCAACCGATGAGAGCAGATCTGTGAGTAAAAGTAAGATTTCTGCTCCGAGTAGCAATACAATGATCCAAATAAGAATGTACTCCCGATGCGCTATTGTGTATTCACTTACGCGTTGCCCGGTAGTCTCGTAGAGTCGAATAATAGTATCAATTTGTTCATCAGCAAATTCTTCACGATCCACTAAGCGAGACCGTTCTCGAAGTCTTTCGCCAAGCTGACCTGCCAAGGTTGGTGGGTGTTCAGGTGGAAGATGAATGCGGGGCGAGAGTCGGGAAATCTTCCCCGAGAGTGACATCGCTCGAACGTATCGATTTGACAGAGTTGCTGCAGTGCTTGTGTCTGACTTGTGGAAGGAGAAGCCGCATGGAAGATCATCTTCGTAGTGTTCCCACGCTGCAGCAAGGAGATGTTCGATAGCAGTCATTTCGAATGCCGTTTTTGTAAATTCCAAAACCGCACATTCTGCATTTCGGAAGTTACGTGGTGACGTGACCAGGGCCATTCGTGCCGGCGTCCAGACAACAAGTGTCCCGTAAACCTCAAGGGTAATTGGGTTGCCTGCAGAATTACCTTCTTTGATCCACGCGATACATTCGCTGAGATGCTTTTCAATATTCTCGTCTGTTGAAATCTTTAGGAACTCAACATTTGTTTCAATGGACAGCGACTGAAATGAGATGTCCTCCACCTCCCTGACATGTGGGGAGTCTGCAGAAGCGGTATCATTTTCTTCCAGAGTAACGTTTTTATAATTATTAGTCTCAGGGGTATTCATTGATGCTTTACTCATTGCCTTTTGCTGCCATCGTTGCGATCCAGCCTGCAGCATAATCAGCAGAATCGAGCACGCCATTTAATGTAGAGTCAAATAGATAATCACCGACTACAAATAGTCGCGAGTAGTCGTTGGGGTCGGGACAATGTCGCGAGTCGGTGCTGTACTGTTGGAAGCCACCCGGCTGCGCGCTTACCGCACCTAGCCAACGATGCACTTTGGCTTCACAGAAAAGTTGTTTTGCCTCCTCGTGATGGAACGGAAGAGACTCAATTGCTGCAGCTACGAGTTCTTCATCATTTTGACCGGCCATTTTCTTGGCTGCTGTGCCACCAAGTAGCCAGCCGAGAACTCCGTGCTGTGCTCCTGGTGTTCGTGACGACTCGTCATAAAGGCAACAGCCGTCAAAGGCATCAAGCATGCAGTATGAGTCTTGCAGCCATGATTTCCAGAATGGTTTTTCAAAGAGTATTGTGATTCGGAGGTAATCAGCCGGATGGTCGTGATGCGTAATATGTTTTTCCATAACAGATTGGAGTTCACTACCAGAAAACACAATTCCTTTTAGTGGCTCGATAGGGAGAGCAAGGATAACGGCATCAAATTCTTCGCACACGTGACGGCCTTCGCTGTTCCACGAAAGCTGCATCGTATTCTGTCCAGTTTTGCAAACAGCAGTTACTTCGGTGTGAAGATGTATGTTTGCAGAGAGACGTGAAGTGATGGCATTTACAAGAAGATCATTCCCTCCAGTAATACAGTACAGTTGCATATAAGCAGGATCATTCATCAGAAAGTTATCGAGTCCGTATCGATGACTTGTCTGGTGGGGCTCTGCTGCAAGATCACTATGAATCTGCTGCCCAACATAGTTCTTTGCCTCAGCCGGAAGTCGATCAATCGTTTTACTGAATCGATCTTCTGGTGTAGGTGTGTTCCGCAATTCGATGTGTGATGTCGGTGTTCCATCATAAAACTGACGAGGTGACACTTCTGATTTTGCACGATTATTAAAACGAATAAATTCGTTGAAAGCAGTGTCACCAAGGTTGTCGTAAACGTCTTCAAGTGTGCCTATGATTTTTTTGTCTTGCACCATAGAGGCCCCGCCCATTGGTTGAATCGGAAGGCCGAAGTGTTCAACAAGTTCTCGAAGGGGGTCTTCGTCAATCAAGGAATAATCATAGAACTCAGCTGCACCAGCCTCGTATTGAAAGTCTTTAATTGAAAATTGTTCGGTCAACAATTTTCCTCCAAGACGATTGCTGGATTCAAAGATAGTAATGGTTGGTGGTGTGGAGCACAGTTGCTCGAGGCGGTAAGCAGTGAAGAGTCCTCCTGGACCTCCACCAACTATCCCAATATTCCAACGATGTCTGCTCATTTTAGTATTTAACGTTGTGCCACTCGTAAAGTTTCGTCTCTCATTCAGTTCGCAACTTGGAACAGGGAATGAGTAGATTTTAATAAATCCTTCCTAAGGATCTTTCTGTCGACTGACAGCACACATCATGTTGATGGGTAGTTAGCTCTCCTCAGGGGTCGACATTCTAGTTTTCAAGGCTCGCCTGTAAGCATGAAAAACAGGCTAGGTAGTTGCCCGACTGCAGAAGGTTTCCTTAGCTGGTTGCAAGCATGAGTGCAGCACGACATGCAGCCTTGTACGCGGTGAGGTCAAGCCATTCGTTTGTTGTATGAATGTCATGTTGTCCACAGCCAAGAGTAACTGTGGGTATTCCATTGGCCGCCATCCAGTTTGCATCAAGGCCACCATTAGAAACATCGTAATATGGCTTATAACCAATAGACTCAAGAGCCTTGTGGGCGGTGACAACTGACAAGTCAGTTTGTGGGATTCGAAATGCCTCGTAATCCAATCGTTTCGTGATTGAAACAGTACCTCTGTGACCACTTGCCGATCGTACATTTTGAGCAGCCTTGTCGAATGCTTTCTCAATTGCACGAACAATTTTATTTCGAAAACCAGGGTCATGTCCTCTTGCCTCTGCCCGAATAGTTGCACGTTCTGCAACAACATTTGTGGCAGCGCCACTATTGATGACACCAATGTTACTCGTCCCTCTTTTTGAGCCCTTCTTAACTAATCCGTGCCATCCCTCGTCGTGAAGGGATGCGATAGCGAGGGAGGCTATAGCAATTGCCGAGACGCCTTGTTCCGGTGCAACGCCAGCATGGCTTGGGATTCCGTCAATTTTTATATCAAGGCGTTCTCCACCCGTTGCACCAATGGTTAGCTTGTCCACATCTCCGCCATCAAAGTTAAAGGCTAGCTTTGGTTTTCCTAGGTCGGCTGCCTTCACTGTACGAGCACCCCATAGGCCTACTTCTTCTTGTATCGCAAAAAAGAATGTGATTGGTGGGTAATCAATTTTTTGTCTTAGGATTTCAAGGGCCGTAGTGAGTACGACGCCGCAGCCAGAACGATCATCTGCACCGAGACCGGTCATACGATTCCCGCTTTTCACGATATTTCCTTTGACAACCGGCCTTGTTCCTTCGCAAACCGGAACGGTATCCATATGTGCCATAAGGAGTCGACGAGGGCCTCGCCGAGTGCCCGGTAGTTTTACGATCAAGTTGCCGCAGTTACCTTGAAGAGGTGTTTTTTTATGTGCCTGGTCAAATGAAATTAGGTTCTTAGGGCAGCCGGCATCGATTAGTTTTTTACGAATGACTTCAGCGACTTGTTTTTCTTGGCCTGAAATGCCTGGAATCTTCAGAAGATCAAGAACAGTTTTTTGTGCTTTTGTAAAATCAATCGCGGGTATCTTCGATGGATCTGGTGTGCGACATTTGTCCAGCCCTTTAGTTTTTGTTCGTGATGCACTCTTTTGAGTTGTCAAACGAGATGGTTTTTTTTTAGTTGATGTGGAGTGAGGCATGAGAGTTTTTCTTGCGGGGATTATGCAGGGTTCATACGCGTCGTCATGCGTACACGATCAATCGTATCGTGATTCATTACATGCTATTGTACATGGACACTGGCCACGCGCGGAGGTGTATGACCCATTTGCGAATCACACTGATTCGGTGGGCTATAGCAGCAATCGTGCAAGGGATGTTTTTTGCGGGCATATAGGTATGTGCCAGCAATTTGATGTTTTAATTGCGTATATCCCTGAGGCGTCAATGGGAACAGCAATTGAAATGTGGGAGGCACATAAACATGCACGGTTTGTCATCACAATTACTCCACTTCTCCAGAATTGGGTTGTGCAGATTACGAGTAACCTAATTTATAGAAGTGTGCCCTTGTTTGTTGAAGCGCTTCAGTCTGGTGACATTGATACTTTAATCGCCCAGGTTTTGCCTCACAGGTAGCAAGCAGGACGGAACGCAGTCAGTGTAAATGAGTGTGGTAATTAAAGTTTATGAAAACAAAAACAATATCATAAAAAGAGCACAGGCTGAAAATCCAGCTGCAGCCCAATCGTCTGCCATAACACCGAGCCCGTGAGGCAGATTTTCAAGTTGTCGGCAGGGGGGCGGCTTCGTAATATCAAAGAGACGGAAAAGAAGAAAAGCAATCAATATGACAAACCACGTTCGTTGCTCGGGAGAAACAGCAAGGACCACAAGAGGCATGGCTGAAAACTCATCAATGACAATCGAAGATGGATCTTTTTGGCTCCCAAGTTGACGTGATGCAATTGTGCAAAGAGGTATGCCGATGCAGCACACAGTCAGCCACAACAATGCTTCAACGAAGAAGGGTGCTTTGGCATATGTAAGCGCCACGATAACAGGTATCGCAGCTGCAGACCCCCACGTCCCGGGTGCAGGCCGTATTCTACCAATCCAAAAACAGGTTGCCAGAAGCACGGCGGGATGGCACCATGCGGGCGGCTTTCCAGTATTTGACAGATTGTGATTCACGAGGCTAATCCTGTTGTCAGAGTAAGAAAAAGGTATCATATAGGGAGTATTGTTTTGAACGCATTATTTTTATTTGTAGAAGGCCTGCAGGTTTCTTGTGTCCACTTCACCAAACTCGAATTCTAGACCCTCTGATGAGACCTCTGTTGGTACGCTCAGCCTTGTTGAGTACCCACATCCAGCGCTCTTCAGGAAGGCAAAGCCACTTCTCCGTATCGATAATGGTGTTCGCGATGCTGTCGAACAAATGTTTGAAATTATGTATGACGCACAGGGAGTCGGTTTGGCAGCGAATCAGGTAGCCTTGCCGTATCGAATGTTTGTCGTGAACCCTACAGGTGATCCAGATTCTGGTGAGGAGCAGGCCTTTCTGAATCCGACACTGAGCAGGCCTCGTGGGACGGCAATCCAAGAGGAAGGATGCCTCAGCCTTCCCGGATTACGAGCTGACGTTCGACGCCCGCAACGCGTTATCATCGATGCTTGGGATTTAAATGGTCAGCCGGTACGCATTGATCTTGATGGCTTCCTTGCTCGTGTTGTCCAGCACGAATTTGATCACCTAGAAGGGCGACTGTTTACTGACAGGCTTCCTGATGCAGCTAGTCTCGAAGTGAAGCGAGACCTCGAGTTACTCGAAGACATTTATCGAGGCAAGCAATCTCGTGGTGAATTGTTACCTGAAGATGAAATCATTTCTGAATTGGATCAACTCGAGGCCCAACGTTGTAAGCCATGAGTGCTACAGATCTACAGAGCGGCTTATCTGTTGTGGTCATGGGGACGGGAGGTTTTATTCTTCCGTCTTTTGAGGCACTCTTGGCTTCGAGGCATCGCATAGTTGCAGTTGTTACCAGACCCACTCGTGCTCCGCGTAAAAGACGTGCGCCTTTGAATCCGATGCGGGAAGTTGCACAGAAAGCTGGCTTCGATCTACTGGACCCGCCTGATGTCAATGCAGTCGGTGTGCAGGATCAACTGAAAGCCTTTGGGGCAGATATAATGTTGGTTTGTGACTACGGTCAGATTCTCTCCAGAGACACGCTTCGCGCGACTCGTTTGGGGGGTGTCAATTTGCACGGCTCTCTCCTTCCAAGGCATCGCGGCGCTGCTCCTGTGCAGTGGGCAATCTTATGTGGTGACACCCAAACTGGTGCCAGCGTGATTCATATGACACCAAAACTTGATGCTGGGAATATCCTCGCTACTCGTTCCACAAGAATTGGTGAAAAAGAAACGTCTGCTGAGTTAGAGACGCGTTTGGCTCAGATCGGGGTCGAGGCAGTTTTGGAATCTCTCGACAGTCTTCAGAGTGCAGGAAATTCTCAAGGAAGCAACGTGTCTTTAGCAGTTGGGCAGGCTCAGGACGAAAGCAAAGCAACAAGAGCACCAAGGATTGCAAAGCACGACGGGTTTATTGATTGGGAAATGACGGCTGTAGATATTGATCGTCGGCGTAGAGCATTTGTCCCGTGGCCTCGCTCAACAGCATTTGTCCCCCATATGAACGGCGTACGTCGGCTTGTGTGTTCAGAAACCGAGGTTCTTGACGGCCAATCAATTGATGCAACTATGCAGCCAGGAATGATCACCGAGATCAACGCAGATGGTTTTGTTGTTGCATGTGGTGGAGGGAGCCGATTAGCGATAAGACAGGTAATACCTGAGGGTAAGCGTGCAATGTCAGCGGTAGATTTTCTGCGGGGAAGTTCCATGCGAGTAGGCTCACAATTGCCTGCTTCGGTCACCCATGGAGACATCCCTTAGTCCTTAGGATAAGATCATTTGTATGGCTTCAACAAAACGTTTATTTATTGAGACCGTCGGCTGTCAAATGAATGTCCTTGACAGTGAACTTGTCGTTGCTGCGTTACGTCGACAAGGGTGGGACATGACGGCTACCATGTCGGATGCAGATGCAGTTTTTTTTAATACATGCAGTGTTCGTCAACATGCAGAGGATAAAATCTATTCAGCGCTCGGTCGCGTTCGTAAGCAAAAGGCAAAAGCCCCAGGCCTAATCGTTGGTGTACTTGGCTGCATGGCTCAAAAAGATCAGGAAATGATTCGTGCACGAGCCCCGTGGGTCGATCTTGTTGTTGGTCCTGGCCAACTGCACAGAGTTCCGTCGCTCATTGATCTGATTCAGGCAGGGAAGGGTCCACAGATTGAGGTTAGTCTTGATCGTAAATCAGGTAGTCGATTGGAGGTTGTAGACAGTTTTGAGAGCTACAATCCGGATCGAGATTCTTCGATGCGACCAACACCATTTCAGGCGTTCGTTCGTACACAGACAGGATGTGACAAGTTTTGTGCTTTTTGTGTTGTGCCGAGGGTGCGAGGGCCAGAACAGGCGAGGCCTCCAAAGGCCATTATCGCTGAAGCTGAAGGATTAGTCGCAGAGGGTTGCAAAGAAATAACACTCATCGGGCAGACTGTGAATAGCTACAGATGGTCAGATGGAGGCAAGACATCTCGGCTATCAGATTTGTTATTAGAATTGAATATGATTGATGGGCTTGATCGGATAAAATTTGTGACGAGCTATCCACGTGATATGACAGATGACCTTATTCATGCAGTTCGTGATCTTCCAAAAGTCTCACACTATCTACACGTGCCAGCCCAACACGGTTCAGATGACGTTCTGAAGCGAATGAAGCGGGGATACACGATTGGCCAATATATGGAAATGCTTGACAGGTTAAAGGATGCAATTCCTCATGCGGCCCTATCAAGTGACTTTATCGTTGGTTTTTGTGGTGAAACGGACGAAGAGTTCTCCTTAAGTCTTGAACTCGTGAAAACGGTAAAGTTCAAAAATAGTTTTATTTTTAAGTACAGTCCAAGGCCGGGTACAAAAGCATTTGATACGCAGTCAGATGATGTGCCGGAGAGCGTTAAGAAGGAAAGAAACCGTCTTCTTCAGGAAGCTCAGTCAGTTGCAAGTTTGGAGGGAAATCAGCGATTCGTTGGATCTCGCCAGCAGGTGCTTGTAGAAGGGCTGTCAACCCGTGAAGAAAGGCGAGCAGTCAATCCTGGGCCGGATGGCTTTGCTCAACTTACTGGTAGAACGATGTGTGATCGAATTGTGGTCTTTGATGCACCACTTCGTCTCATTGGCAGGATGGTGGACATTGATATCACATCCG
>JABHNP010000379.1 GCA_018694455.1 Planctomycetaceae bacterium
AACTCAAAAACCCGTTCCCACACCGCCTTCTTCTTGGCAGCCAAGTATTCCTTTACCTACTGAAAAAGCAAAAACAACACCTCCAGAAACACCTCCAGAATTCAGCACACCTGCACCACCAACGCAACCTACGCCTGCTCAAGCAACGCCACCACCGCAAGGTAACTGGGCGACGATTGCAGTTGATGCAAGCAATCCTAAGCCAAATGCTATGGCCATTGTAATCCCTCCTGAGTCAGGTGGTACGTTAGCAGCTCAGCCTCACCAAAAAACTCCTCAAACAAACCCTACGCCTGCTCAGACTGTGAGCGCCCCTCAAGTACCGGCACCTGCGCCGGTTGCCACACCCGCTGCATCAGTTGCTTGGTGGCGATGCACCGGTGTTACAGATGGTGACACAATCACGTGCCTGGACACTTCTGGACAACAGCAAAAAGTTCGAGTTTTAGATATTGATGCTCCCGAAATGAGCCAGCCTTATGGACGAGAATCTCGAAACACACTTGCTGATTTCGTATTTGGCAAATCACTTGCTATTAGTGAAACTAAAAGAAACTCAAATGGGCTTTTAGCATGCCGGATTTCTGTCGACGGGAAGGATGTTGGACGTGCAATGGTCGTTGCCGGGGCTGCATGGGTAGATCCACAATCGACAAGTCCTTATCTAAATGATCAACAAGATGCTCAAAAATCTGGCAAAGGGCTCTGGTCAAAGGCAGCTCCAATACCGCCATGGGAACACCGCAAATCAGCCGAAGCCCCTTGGCAGCAAGCGGCCTGACTATTCGTGTTTACTTTTGATCAAAGGCTGGCCGTCCTCCGCAATATCCACGTGGAGAACCATTGGATTACAACACACCGGACAGTCTTCGACGTAGTCCTGATGCAACCCTTCGGTGACATCGACTGGAACGACGATCTCTTCACCACATGAGTCACAAATATAGTGCGCGTCCATCTCTGCCGGTTGCATTTCGGCTCTGTTGGTACGCAATCGCATATGGCTCAACTGCCATTTCTCATCGATATTGTGTTTCATCTTTCTATTCCGTTCAAAAGACCTTTGGGTTGTGAAGGACATAAGCTGCCACCCCAAAATACTATACATACCAAGTCAGCAGCATAGGATTGCTTCTAAAACTGAAAGCTTCATGACGCTGCCCATTTGCTACAGGCAAGACCGAACAAAAAATTGCTTCAATACATTTTGACGCCAAAACGAGGACTTTCGACTCCTTTGAGCATCCTGCTGGGACTCTTTAATTCAAAGGCGTCTGAGTGTGTCTACACAACAACCTGTTGTCAAACACATAGACTCAGACACTTCGTTCGAAACATCTTGTATTTCCAGGAACGAGATACGCTTGCGAGGAGTCAAACATCGAGTAAGAACTGCTGCGACATGGATGCTCCTAGCTTCTCGCCAACATGTGCCGCACAACAATCAGGAGTGACACAAAAATGAAAAAGCCTCCAAAACCTTCCAGACCCAGAAACCTATCCACACCTACAAATCGCTGAGCCCTAAAAATAGTTGCGATGACTCTGCTAGAAACAAAAAAGTCTTTGCAATCCTCCAAGAGCTTACCGAGTACATCAGCGCGGGCATTCTTCAATAGCAGACAGCCTACGCACACGACCCAAGAGCGGGCGACCGGGTTCGAACCGGCGACAACCAGCTTGGGAAGCTAGTGCTCTACCAACTGAGCTACGCCCGCAACTCAATAAAACATTACTGTAACTAGCAGAGAATCCAAACCGTACAATAACGTGAATAAGCATTCATGGGTACAATGAGTTTTTAAAGAGGCCGCTGATGGCGTCAACCACAAGGCTTTACTGAGCCATTTTTATGCATTTGTAATCTAACAAGGACTCCGCAATGTCAGATCAACCAAAACATGCAGAGAACAAGAACATCGAGATACGTCAAAATGAAATTAATGAAAACCAGGAAGCCTCTATTCACGAGAACAACACTCGGGCTAGCACAGCTACACAGCAACCTAGAAGACATCGCAATAGAATTCTCTCTCGATTATTCCTCGCATGCATTCTGATTGCTCTTCCTACGATCGCTTTGCTGCCACAATGGCTCGTCTCTGCAAACGGAATTCGCCAACTTATCATTCGTTCAGTACCCAATCTGCAAGGAAATGTTCTTGTCGGCGAGGCATCAATCGGATGGCTCCAACCCCTCAGGATACACGATGTTGAATTTCTCCCTACCACAAGCGACCCAACACCCATCCGAGTCGGCAGTATCGAAGGCACGCTAGGCTTGCTTGAGATCATCCAGAACGGCGGTCGACTCGGCACCATTAATATAGAAGATACGGAAATCCATCTTGCTTATGACGATGACCATGTTTCAAACCTACAGAAAACTTTTGGAACGTCGCTACAGAAAAAACAGCCAACAGAACGACCAACTCTTCCGGAAACACCTCCTCAAAAAGTCCATGGACCCGCCGATGAGCGTGTTCGTATCGCCATTAAAGATGCCCACCTACGAATCGATGGGCCATGGTCGAGCAAACCGTGGGAGAGTGAGCCAATTGACGTTGAAGTTATTCTCAATCAGTACACCAACGGCATGAAAGAGTGGGCACTCACCCCGGTCACTCTTCTTGACCATGCTCGCCTCAATCCTTCTGTTGCTGCAGGCGTACTTTCTTACGCAGCACCTATTCTCGCAAACACCACTCGAGCTCGGGGAGAATTTTCTCTGGTTGTTAATGAAGCACGGTGGATCGCAGGCAAAGGAAAAATGGCTACAGTCGATGGCAATCTCACTCTTCATGAAGTGGAAGTTGGGCCAGGTCCGATAGTTACAAAAATTGTGACATCGTTGCCCGGAGAACTTCCAACGCCACCCACAATACGTATAGCTGAGTCGTCAAAAGTACACTTTCGAAAATCGGGCCGTCACGTTTGGCACACAGGTCTTTCGTTTGGAATCCCTTTAAAATCTTCCGGGCAGCGTCTTGACATTACATCTGAGGGCTTTGTTGGCATCGATGATCGATCAATCGACCTAATTCTTTCTCTACCAATTCCTAAAACTCTACCCTCGGACAGACCACTTTTTGCTGCCCTTTCCGGCAAAACTTTAAAAGCTTCGGTAGAGGGAAGCCTCGATAAACCTACGTTACAGTTAGATAATTCATTAAAACAAACCGTAGCCAATGTTGCCGCTGATTTTATAAAAGAATTGCGAAATAAAAAATCAAAGACGCAAGCGGGCGATGCTACAGACCCAATTCGAAACACTGACGATCAGCCACGCCCTACAACGAGCACCTCACAGAACATGGAGAACTCAACCAACCAGACCGCATCGGAAGAAAAGGTTGGAACTGCAAAACAACTTGACCAACTCAAGGATCTTTTACCTGCGGAAATTTCAGACGACCCCACAACTGATACCGTTATCGATGCTGTGGGTGGATTGCTCGATGAGGTTGCAAAAAGGCGAGCAGAACGAGAAAAGACAAAGGACAAACAGCCATCCAACAGTAATGCCAACGATCGTCCCGCCCGTCGATTCCTAAAAAAACTTTTAGATGGTAGTGGTGCTGAAGAGAGCCGGAATCCGTCATCTGAAAATACTGATTAGCTCACATCATTGGCCCACTGTATATAAAAAACTGGGCACAAAAAACCGAGTCCTGCATCATGCAGGACTCGGTAAATAATCACTGAATCTCAGGGCAGATTCATGCAAACTGTATAAAACCGATATCAGGTTTTAGCAGGAGCTGCAGGGGCTTCAGGAGCTGCTTTTGTAGGAGCTGCTTCTTCAACGATAACAGCACCACCACCACAGTTACCGTCTGCACATCCGCTTGTGCAATCAGAGCATCCACTTGTGCAATCAGAGCACTCGTTTGATTCACAGCAATTGGTTCGCTCACCGTGGCAACGATTTTGACGACGATGAAGAAGACCATGACTACGACCATGACAACGACGACCGTGGCAACCATGACGGAAACCGGCAACGGCACTGGTGTCGACGCTTATCAGAGCAAAGGCAATTAAGGCGATAAACGCCGCGAATGAAATTCCCAGAAAACGCTTCATTTCTTTCTCCGAAACAAGTTAAGTGGTGCGGAATTGCACCGTATTTGCCGTCAACAGAAAAATCCGACCCGGGACGGCCACCGGAACAGAGAAAACGAATGAAAATTTGTTTGCTGGAAGCCCGTCGGAACAACCCGCGGCAGCCCCCTGCAGGTGTTGCAGGTCGGCCGATACTTTCAGCATTCGAATTTGAACAAAAGCTAGCAGTCAAAATAAGACTGTCAAGCAATATAGGCTATATGGGGTATTTTTAAGCCCTGCCTGTCGACATTGCCTACCGAGCTGCATTTCCAAGGAGTAGGTGTTTTAAGCCTAAATTGCCCAAAATCTTTAACAACATGAGGGTCTATCCTCGCCTACGAGCACAAACCCCTTAAATGAGTGGTTTTGCTCGTAGTGCGCAATGCTCACTGATTGAGTCACAGTGATTGTCAGTGGTCCCGATATGGAGCTAATGGGCGACATCACAGCTGACTAACAACAACAGAAGTTGATTCAATTAATTGCTACTCAACAACCGTTCCCGAATCTCCGGCAGCAGTACGAGCGGTTGGCGATTGTTGTCCTGACTCCTGCATGGCCAACTTGGCCCGCCGCGTAATCTCTTCAGCAACTAGTTGTTGCTTCGCAAGCATGTCTTCGGGATCCTCAAAGTCTAGCAACAATGGCGGCATGTCTGGAAATATTCTCATAGCCATACCAACAACACGCCATCCCTCAGGATCCAACCGGCAGACCCAGATCACATCATCTGTGGTCGTGAATCCCTCGGAATCGGTATCCGTCCAACTGGTTGCTACGTGAACGATATCATCTGTTCCCCCAACAGCCTCACAGTCACCCACGCGATAAGTCGCCGTGTCTTTTACTGGAGGGGCAACAGAAAGCCCTAATTCCTGCGTCTTGGCCCGTGCTACATCTGTAAGCATACCAAGCGCAGACTGCTCGTCCCCACGTTTGATTGCCTCAAGAAAAGTGGTAACAGTAACTTTTGCCGGCTCAATATTCGCGGCAACAGAGGGCTCGGCACCGCCCGCTGAGCAACCTGATTGGCTGGTCAAAGCGAGCATGCCACATCCAGCGATAAACGAAAGGAGCCAAAGTGACACAGCTTTTTTCAGACGCTGCCGATACATACCTCGCACGCCGCCGACTGATGACGACGAATTTGGAGAAACCATTGAACAGCCTTTCTTCGAAAAAATATGCCGTAGCTACCCACCGGTACGTACAGTGTTCATGCACCAGATAGTGACATTTTTCCTAGTGATATCGAATCCTTATTTTTTGATCATGATGCCCAAGACAGGATGCGGTCAAGTCGAGAAATAGTATTTCGATCACGAGTCCACAACAGCCGGAAACCGCCTAGTCTTCGTATAATCCGCAAGCTTTCGTAGAACCTGCCAGCCCACACCCTGTAATGGCGTAAACTATGACGCGAACGATGATTTTAAGTACTGAGGTTTTGCGATGACTGTTTCATCATTTTTGGCCCGGCTCACCGGGCTCTTCAAAATCAAACCGCTTCTTCAGTTCCTCACTCTGCTGAGCTACGTCGCTTTTTGTTTGACTACTGCGAAGCTATTTGCAGGGCCTGCCAAACGTCAGGCCGCACCACGACCTGAAAATATTCCCAGCAGTGAAATCATTGAGCCGGACGCTTTTCGCCTCCTCATTGGGCCGAAACCCAATTTTACCGTAACCCCTCAATCAAAAACCCAAGCAGGAATAAAACAACCCACGTATGGGACGGCTTGGTCACAACTCATTTCAGGATCAACACTTGGTGATGAAATCAAAGCTGCAATGCCAAGACTACAAAAGATGGTAGCTACCAAAACATTTTTCGATAGCCATATTAATAATGCCGTTGATGAATTCCGCATGCTCTCTGTTTACTTTGAAATCATTTTTGAATTTGACAAAGAAGGGGAAGTTCGTTCGAGCTGGAAAAAAAATGCGGTCGGCTATCGTGATCGCTTTCAACAGTCAGCCCACAGATGCGAAAGGGCAGGAGGAAACCCCTATGTCACTGCAAGCACAACTGCTGGTGAACTTGAAAACCTGATCAGAGGAGAACCTAACGAATTTAGTGGCGGTGAAAAAAAAGATTTCGAGTGGAGCCAATTATGTGACAGGTCATTACTTATGCAGCGTCTGAAAATTGCAAATGCGAAACTTATATCTGGCACTGCATCTGAGCCGACTTTTTTAGATTCAACCGACCAGCTGTTTCATGCATCTGAAATAATTGCTTGCTTCGGTGAACTGTTGGTGCAACCAAAATTTGGTGATTGGGACGATGTTGACTACAAAGGCTTTTCATACAACATGAAAGAAATGGCGTTGAAAGCTAAGACTGCTATTGTTGAAGGCAACTATGACCTTGCTAGAAAAGCCGCGAAGTCAATAAGCCAATCCTGCTCAGCATGTCATGCTGACTTCCGATAACATCAGAAACCAAAAACAATCTTTTCTTGTCCCTACAGCTGACTATTCACGCAACTCTGCCAACGGCTGCAGGTCAATAAGTTCGGCTAGCCCCGCCTCGGCAATCTCACGACCGGTTACATAACGATGCTGGTTGCACCACTCCCGAACGAGGTTCGCAACATCAGCATCTTGTTTAACTCCGAAAAGATCGATCAATAAGTTATCCATCTCAATTTCAAGGCTAGAAAAATGGCGTGACCATTCAGCTGCCTCACGAATACCAACCTGCTCCTCGCTCTGCCACTTCATTGGATGAAAAAGCAACACGCTCGAAGCTGTAACAAGCCGACGACGACATGCTGCAAATGGCCATACAGCTGCCGAAGAACATTCTCCTGTGACAACTCCCGTTGCCTGCAAGCCACGTAATCGCATGATCGTAACCAGAGAATTCGCGGTGTACGGATTACCACCGGGAGAGTCGAAATAAATAGTGCAATCACTACCAATTTCAATTGAAAGTAGCTTGTCAACAATGTCGACTGCGTTGTCCGTTAAATCGCCTACCACGGCAACTTCAAACCGCCCATTCTGATCGGTGCTCACTTCCGATGATGAAGCCGCATTGGCTTTGTCCGGTAAAAGTACCACGTGTCTTATTCTCCAAAAGGTATCCCAAGTGTGTTGTTTAAACACGTATTCCTTGCCTGCGTTGTCTTTCGCCTGCGTTGTCTTTCGCCCGCGCGGTATGGTATATCAATCTATAAACAGCTACCGCAACAAACCGCTACTCGATATAAAAATTGCTTATCATATGGGCATCATCTGCCTTTGCCCAAATGGGCATCGCACAAAACTAAAGGACCGTTTCGCTGGTTTGCGAGTGCGTTGCCCACAATGTGGCGACAAGTTCCAAGTGCCTGAAAAAAACCTGTCAGCACAAGGTGATAAAACTACCATGCCAGCCTTCATGCCTGCTACCCAACAGGCAGATTTTGATTCACCATTCAATGATGATCACGTTCTCTTAAAAGATGAACGAGTTATTACAAGATCCAATACGCCTACAAACCTCCACGCTGCCAAAACGCCGTCTATCCTAAAGGAAGACACCAGTCAGTTGTGGCGTATTGCACCTCCCGGCGGTGAACCAAGTCACGCAATGGTGGGCACTGACTTGCTTGCTTTGCTGTCATCATCAGAAATCAGTCCTAAGGATTATGTATGGCGAACTGATTGGGCAGAATGGAAACCGGTCATCACTGTTTTTCCGGAGTTTTTCCCAAACTCTTAGGATTTTGAAAAAAATTACAGTTGCTTTAAACAGCGGCGTAAAAGATAAATCATGCCCGTTCCGAAAGAACCTTCCGGTATTTTGATAGCATCAGAGTACAAATTCCAACAAACTCTTACGTTACGACACGAACCTTTGGGTATTTTCATGAACTTACGATTTGAACGAAGTATGTATTCCTGGCTATCTCGACTGCACTCAGGGCTGGTCGTAGTTTTTTTTATAATGCTTTCGGTGAGTTCAGTGCATAGGGCTCATGGTGACAATACTACGGAGTTCGCGATCGCTAACGGCGAACTTTCTCTTGGAGCGCCTGACGGATGGAAGCGAGTCCAACCTCGATCACGGATTGTTGAGACTGAATTTGCAATAAAACCAATAAAGCCAGACGATCAACCAGGTCGTATGACGTGTATGGGTGCTGGCGGGAGTGTTGAAGCGAATATCTCGAGATGGTACGGCCAATTTAGCCAACCAGACGGTTCCGCTACAAAAGATAAAGCAGCATTGAAAACACTCCGTATAGCCGGGTGCAAGGTGACGCTCATTGATATCTCAGGAACTTTCAAAGATATGCCGGGTGGTCCATTTGCTGGCGGGCAGTCGATTGATAGGCCCAACTACCGCATGATGGCTGCAATTATTGAAACCACTGATAAAGGCAATTATTTCATAAAATTCTATGGACCTGCAGCAACTGTAAAAGCATCGTCTAAAGGTTTTCAAAAAATGATCGAGGGCATGGTCACCACAAACTGATTTCCGATACGTTCAAACTTTAAAGTCACCTTTCCAAACAGCTTAAAGGCCGTAATGAAAATCCAGGAATTCTTGGAACACCACGGGATTGCGGGCAATCCCTTTGCTGAAGAAGACGCCCAAAACG
>JABHNP010000280.1 GCA_018694455.1 Planctomycetaceae bacterium
GGTTTACCAGTTGGTGAATAAAAATGAGCAGTGGTTAGTCTCATGCCGACACCAGCCACATCCAGCGGAAAAATTCCTTGAATCGATCCTTTGCCGTAGCTTCGGGTGCCAATAATTTTACCTCTTTTATGATCACGAATTGCACCGGCAAAAATTTCACTCGAGCTTGCTGAATCGCCGTCAATGAGAAGGGTGATGGGAATATGCCAAGTTCCTCTGTGGCTTGCAGTATAGTTGAAATCTTCCTCAGGGCTTCGACCTCGTGTTGCAACAACAAGCCCGCGATCAATAAAGAGATCAGATATATCGACAGCTGCGGAAAGTAATCCACCCGGATTTCCACGAAGATCAATAATAAGAGATCGCATACCTTCTGCGTCGAGCTGCCGCATGGCATGATCAAGATCGAAAGCGGTTGTTTTCTGAAATGATGTGATGTGGAGATAACCAATGCCTATCGATTTATCGAGCAACTCGACGTCTTCGATGCTCGGAACTTCTACGTGCTCTCGTCGTACGGTCATTGCTCTTGCTGGTCCAACACCTCGTAGTACGGCGAGCGTGACACGTGAACCCTCGGGCCCTTGAAGTAATTGTGCAGCAGCATCAACGTGCATGCCACCGATAGGTGTACCAGCAATTCCAATTAAATGATCTCCAGCTTGCAGCCCTGAACGCTCAGCAGGACTCCCTTGAATCACATGGACAACTAAGAGGCCATCTTCTGCGCTCTTCAGTTCAACACCAAGGCCAACAAAGTTTCCTTCAATTTGGGCATAAAGATCGTTTAGTTGACCGGTAGTTAAAAAAGCAGAATATTCATCGAGACCGCCGACGGATGCAGCAGTCATTTCAAGAAAAGTAACTGCTGGTAGAACACCAACAACTGTTTGAGCAGCCCGTGCAATCCAGATTGCAGCAGTCTCAGTGTCGTGAAGAGTTACTATCTTACGACCTTCGATAATGCGCTGCATATGTTCTTTGAACAAAGCGATTCGTTCGGGTGTCGCCTGTTGTGCATGGAGGTATTGAAATTCTGGATCACAAATTGCTATTTGTAGAGCAGTGCAACCACGACTGATAAGTTTGTGAAAATCAGGGTTCGATACATGATGAGAATTGATTCGACCAAGACATTCAACGAACAGTTGACGAGCCTCATTCTCGGTAATTTTACGAAGGGCTTCTTGGTACGCTTTTTCAGCAGATCGACGACTTAGATCACAATGAATTTTCGCAAGATCATATCGCTGATACAATTCATTAGAAAGTTTACCTTTGCGAGCAGCAGTTTCACAAAGACTCACAAGTTCCGGCCATTGACCCGCAGCCTCCAGCTTTGTCGATCGGACGGCAAGGTCATCGATCGCAAGTTCACTAGCAATGGTCGGATGCACAAATTGACTGAAAAAAAATGTACTCAATACGAAGACCAGAAAAGCCTTCATAGGGAAATATTTCCATCGAAAAGCAGGACAACTCTGTGGGGTCACTGTCGACGAGTGGAGTGGAGTAGTAGCACGCACAGGCAATCCATTTTTCTAGCTGGCTTCGACAACAACATGAAGCGGTCGATCCCGTGACCGCTACAGATTATGGATCACGTTTAGAGACTGGTCAAAAATAAGGAAGAGACAAACGTGAAAACCTGTTTGTAATCAGCCCGTAGTCTCGGCTTGATTGCTGTAATCCGAACTTTTCAACCCATTTTTCCCGAATATGCCGCCGCGTTGGTACGATAGAGAGACTCCGATTTTCCTTGAAATACCAAATGACCACTTCCCGCGACGCAGAAGTACCGCCAGACACTCCTCCGCAGACGCTGATCCTTCTCGATCGAGTGCGACAGGGGGACACTGCTGCCGTCAACGGACTTCTCGAGAGACACAGATCTGCTATTCGAAGAATGATTGATCAGCGCCTCGATCGAGTTGTCCGAAAACGTGTGGATGCGAGTGACATTGTTCAAGATGTTCTTGTTGAGGCAAATCGAAGATTGGGTACCTATTTGACAAACCCTACAATGCCTTTTCAGTTATGGCTTCGTCATATGGCGCGTGACCGAGTTATTGATGCTCATCGCCGGCATAGAGTGGCTGGTACTCGCAGCCTTGATAAAGAAGTTTCACTTGATGCTCCAGTGGATTCAGATCAGTCGCAAACAAATCTTGCACAGAAGATTGCTGGTACAGAGTTGACTCCGGCTGCTGTTGCAACTTGGCATGAACTTGAGCGGCGTTTTGCTGAAGCTGTTGAAAATCTCGAAGAAACAGATCGCCAGATCGTCCTCTTGCGTCATTTCGAACATATGTCAACCGCGGATGTAGCAAAAGCTCTTGGTCTCACAAA
>JABHNP010000115.1 GCA_018694455.1 Planctomycetaceae bacterium
ACTCTATTGATCTGACTGCCTTGCAATCGCAACGCACAAATGACAAGCAGGCATGGCTCACCAACATTGTACCTCCTGATACATGGTGGAGTCTTGTGGAACTACAAGAGCTGTCTGACGAAGGACAACGACTAGTAGATATTCTTCCAGAACAATCGACACTCACTGCCACAGACTTATTTTCTCGTATCTATCGGTTTCCTTCAATCATTTTATCAGCGATAGCACCTACGAGCCTCGAGACAACTGCCCACCTAGCAATTGAAAGTGTCGAACGTTTCACTGGTCAACTTGACCGAGTTTGCCATGAGCTCAATACGGTTGGTAAAGACCAACAGGTTTGGGTTGTGGCACCCACGGAAGCAGAGGAGAAGCGTCTGAAAGAACTTCTATCTCCTTCAGCACCTGCTCATGCAGGACGACTTCATTTCATCCAAGGCAGGCTGTCAGCAGGCTTTCGGTTGGTTCCAGAAAAATTTGTTCTAATCTCTGCCGCCGAACTATTTCGCAGGCACGATTCACCACGAAACAGATTGCCGAAACATCGACTCACCAGAACTATCGATACGTTCCTAGACCTCAAGGAAGGTGACTTTGTTGTTCATGTTGCTCATGGTATCGCTCGCTATAAGGGCCTGAAACTTTTAAAGAAACATGGTCGGACCGAAGAATTCCTCGAGCTTGAATTCGCGGAATCGACTCGAATATATGTGCCCGCTTCATCAATCGAACTCGTACAGAAATACGTTGGTGGTGGAAAAACAGGTCCCAAACTGGCAAAGATTGGCGGGACACTATGGACGCGTCAAAAAAAAGCAGTGGAAAAAGCAGTTGCTGATATGGCTGCTGACATGCTGGAAATTCAGGCTATAAGAGCAAAACAGCCCGGTCGGGCGTTTCCTCAGGACACACCTTGGCAAAAAGCTTTCGAACAATCATTCCAGTTTGATCCCACTCCCGATCAAGCAACAGCCGTTGAAGCAATCCGAGGTGACCTGCAGGAGTTAAAGCCGATGGACAGGCTGCTCTGCGGCGATGTTGGATTTGGTAAAACTGAACTTGCAATGCGAGCCGCCTTCAAAGTTGCTGAATCCGGTAGCCAAGTCGCTGTCTTGGTGCCTACTACGATCCTAGCGGAGCAACATCGTCGCACTTTCACTGAACGTTTTGCTGAATATCCATTGACTATTCGTGGCCTTTCACGGCTCACATCAACCAAAGAAGAACGTAAGACACTCGAAGGAATGGCGAGAGGTACTGTTGATATTGTCATTGGAACGCACAGGTTGGCACAGGCCGACATTCATTTTGACAATCTTGGACTTCTTGTCGTTGATGAGGAGCAACGATTTGGCGTTGATGTCAAAGAACGCCTCAAGGCAATGCGTGCCAGTGTTGATGTTCTGACTATGACTGCTACACCTATCCCTAGAACGCTTCATATGGCGATGCTGGGCATCCGAGACATTTCAAACCTTACAACACCTCCGGCTAATCGGCTTGCAGTCGAAACACGCGTCTGTCGATTCGATGAAACACTCTTACGGCACGCCATCGACAGAGAACTTGCCCGAGACGGCCAGATTTTCTTCGTCCACAATCGAATTCATGACATTCAAAAGATCGCAAGTAAAATCCGTGCGATTGCGCCTCATATCACTATCGGGATAGCGCACGGAAGGCTACGTGAAGGTGAGTTAGAGCAAGTTATGGTTGATTTTGTAGCGGGCCGAACTCAGCTGCTATTAGCAACAACCATTATTGAAAGTGGTCTAGATATACCAAGAGCGAATACCATTTTCATCGACGAAGCCGATCACTATGGACTCGCTGACTTACATCAATTGAGAGGTCGGGTCGGGCGATCGCACCACAGGGCCTACTGTTATCTAATTGTCAAAGAATCAACACGATTAACATCCACAGCAGCACGTCGCCTCAGAGCAATTCAAGAATTCTCCAGCACCGGAGCAGGCTTTTCTCTTGCAATGAGGGATCTTGAGATTCGTGGTGCGGGCAATCTGCTGGGTACGCAACAGAGTGGTCACATAGCTGCAGTAGGCTACGAGTTGTACTGCCGTCTTTTAGAAAATGCCGTATGCGGACTTAAGGATTTGCCCTTGAAAGAGCCTCCGCCGGTGAGAATTGATTTGCCCGGAGATGCATGGATCCCCAGAGACTACATAGCCGACCTGAGAACAAAAATTGACTTTTACCGTCGGATTTCTCGGACTATCACAAACGGACATGTGAATGACATCGAAACAGAAATGGGAGATCGCTTTGGGCCACCGCCGGTAGAGGTACAACGCCTGCTTGATCTTGCAAGGCTACGAATCGCTGCTGCATCACTAAGTATTGATTCGATTTCAAAACAGCCAGGAATTCTTGTTATTGGCCATCATGATATTCACCGTATTGAAAAATGGAGGCAGGCATGTTTGCTTACTGGCCAAGAGGTTCGCATCGTCGAAAACAAGACTGTTGTTCTACCTTTACGTGATCGAGATGCCTCAGACGGAGACCGACTATTTCAGACAATCAAAAATATTTTTCGTGTGAAAGAAAACTAAGTGATCCTACATTTTTATCATGACGAAACTTCCAGGGACATGAAGTCGCCGCCCTCCATAAATTACCTGCCTTATCACCCACGCAACTA
>JABHNP010000143.1 GCA_018694455.1 Planctomycetaceae bacterium
AAATTTCACGCATTGGCCTTTCAATAGAAAGACCTTTCCATTCTGGCATTTCAAACCGTTTCACATCAAGAAGTTCAATCGCCAGCGTAGCTTTTTTCCCACGAAGTTCATCGACAGCAGCTTCCTCTGAAATAGATACTTCAGCCGTGACAGTTTGTCCCGGACTCAATTTTGAGACGAGTTTGTCAAAGCCTTCGAGTTCTGCATCAGCAAGAGAAAGCTTTGGCCTGACGACGATTTCCATTTCCTCTGCATGAGATAACACATTGTTGTCACCATCGGTGCATTTCAAATTCGCAACAATAAGGTCTCCTGTTTTCGGTGAACCCTTGGCTGGAACCAATCGCCCCCGCTCTCGCAGCAGATTTGCTTCTGCTTCTTCGACGTCAGCATCTGAAATTTCACGCATTGGCCTTTCAATAGAAAGACCTTTCCATTCTGGCATTTCGAATTCTGGGCGAACTTCGATTGAGAATTCAAAAGTCATTGGCCCGTCATCTGGCAAGATAACAGCAGCGACATCAAGATCAGGTTCGCTGATCGGTGCGAGATTTTCTTGTTCGTTGACGCGGGCGAGTGCGTCGTTCAGTAATTTGGAGCGGATTTGATCATTCAATTCTGACTTGAATTTACTACCCACTAGTTTACGAGGCGCTCTTCCGGGACGGAATCCAGGTAGCAGTGCAGTCGGCATGAGGTCACCAACGGCTTCCTCGTAGTACCGATCAATTTCTTCTCGAGTGATAGAAACTTTTACTTTTCTTTGACACGTCGAAGTTTCTTCTACAGTGACATCGATTTTGAGTATCTGTGGTTCGTCAAGGCCTGTTGAATCGTCTGACATCGTTGTCCTGTGAAAAATAGTGTGGGAGAAAAATACTTTATTGGCGCTTGTGAAGATACTGAATGCAGCACCGAGCAAGCTTTTGGGAGTTCACTGGAACTCACAATGACAATACAAAGGAGAGCGGGTGATGGGATTCGAACCCACGACAACCACGTTGGCAACGTGGTGCTCTACCAACTGAGCTACACCCGCATGCTGTTGTTTTCGGAAATCCGTGGTATCAATGAGGACCACTAACTCCTGAAAACCCCGTGATTATAGGATATTGAGGGCCTGTCGCAAGGTCATACCTTACGATCTTCACGTGATTTCTGGACATTCTTAAAACTCAGCGGAGGCATTTGGAAAATTGAGCTCAGAAGGGATAATTAAAGTGTTTTGGCACCTCTTCCGAGGAAACTCCTGCAGTTGTCGCTACCATTAAACCTCAGTAACCATCGAAACCCCACATATCTTGTTAAATTCTGATCCCGTTTGGGCCCCACTTCGGATTGTCAAATGAAGTTGCAACTGGTGTTTAAAACAGCGAAGTCCAGAGGGAAAAAGTCTCAGATTTACGATGTGGACTTACCCGTTGTGATTGGGCGAGGACAGCGGGCGTCATTTCGAATTCCTCATGGACAAATCAGTCGTTGTCATTGCGAACTTCTTGAGTCGAAAGGGTCCGTCTTTGTCCGTGACCTCGGTTCAACGAATGGAACAATGGTAAAGGGCACAATGTTGCCAAGTAAAACAAAAGTTCCTGTCCCTTCTGGAAGCGTGATTAAATTAGGCGAGCTTGCTTTTCGAGTCCAGTATGCAGCAACAACCGATGGTCTTAAAAAAGCGATAGAGGACTCATTTGAGGAAGCAATTGATTTTCTAGAAGCTGAACCAGAAGGAGAAACAGTTGAAGCATTTGCTGAAGCAGATATAGATTCAAGTGGCGACAAACTGCTTGAGGTGGAATCAATAGACGATGATCTCTTTTTAGATGCAGGTGAAGAGCTTGATGTTGAGAATGATGATTTGCGTCAGGGCAAGAGCGGCGCTCAGGAATCTTCTAAAAGTTTATCAGATGATGACATTGAGGATTTCTTGAGTGATATTTGAATACTTTGTTCAATACGCGAGAGAAAATTTCAGTGAAATAGACACCCGTTTACACTTTTTGGATCTTTAATTCTATGCAAGATCAGAATAAGAGACCCCGTTCTCTTACGATTCATGACTTAGTGCAAGCCAAGCAAGATGATCGACCAATCAGTATGGTCACTGCTTACGATTGGTGGTCGGGGTGTCTTGTAGATTCAGCTGGCGTTGACTGTGTTCTCGTCGGAGATAGTCTTGCGATGGTGATAGCAGGTAAGCCAACAACTCTTTCCGCGACAATTGAACAGATGATTTATCATGGAGAAATTGTCTCACGGGCAGTTCAACGTGCAATTGTGTTTGTTGATTTGCCATTTCCTTTGCAGCATTTGGGTATAGATAAAGCAATTGAATCAGCTGCTAGAATTCTGCAGGAAACGGGCTGCCAAGCGATCAAGTTGGAAGGGACATCGGGTCAACGAGATGTCATAGCCGGAATTGTTGACGCTGGTATTCCAGTGATGGCACATGTTGGCCTTCGGCCGCAGGCGGTGCATCAACTCGGAGGATATCGAATTCAGAGAGACAGAGATCAACTTCTTGCTGACGCTACAGCAGCAGCGTCAGCAGGAGCATGTGGTGTTGTGCTGGAATGTGTTCCTTCCGAGATAGCAGCTGAAATAACAGCAGCTATTTCTATACCTACTATCGGTATTGGTGCTGGCCCAAGCTGTGACGGTCAGGTTCTTGTCCTCCACGATTTAATCGGACTTTCTGTAGAACGAATTCCTCGTTTTGTAAGAAGTTATGCTAATACGAAAGAAACAGTTTTGGATGCTGTCACTTCTTGGCGACAGGATGTTGAAGCAAAAACATTTCCTTCAGAATCAGAAACCTTAGCGTAACAATTTCAATTTTTATAACTGTGTCAAAACAGGAATCGATTGATTGCTTTTACTAAGGCAATACAACTTCATCTGAAATGATCACAGGTTTGCTTGCACGAATAGTCTGCGGCGAACTGACCGCTGTAGGCATCATGGTGGAAGGCATCATGCCACTTCCAGCAACTGGAACTCCCCCACCGCATGTATTACATGGGTTTACGGATGCACATGGTTGGCATCCTGGGGCACTACAAGGTTGCATTGTGGCAGGTGCAGCGATTCGAGGAGGAATCGCACCGTTGGGTGTGAAACCAGGAGGCAGATGACCGAAACATCTTTCGTACTTCCAGACCTCGAATTTTATGTAACGTTCTGAAAGGCTTTTGCAGCCAGTAAACCCTGCGGCGGCCAGCACAACTGGCACACACGCAATAGCTTTATAGATCCACGACGTCCTGTGCATTGATCCTTACTCCCTGTGGCAAGGCGGACCAATGAGGGCCGCCATTTTGTGGATTGACTGGCCCTCAGCATCTCTGAGAAGCCTAGCAACACTACACCACACCACGGACGGGGCAAGGAAAGTACATATAAATTTTGCTAAATCGCGGGCCATGCTTTTCCTGCCCGCATTATTTAGCCTTTTCGATGACGAATTTTTGCCCGCATGCGTCGTTTCTTCTGCCCGAGTTTTCGGCGCCCTTTACCTGACTTCTTTACTCCCATTAACCAGTCTCCATTGAATCTATTGGAATGTTCGTTATTTTCCGTACCATTCTGCCGGGACATGTAGCCGCGGCTGAAATCGTATTAGAATGTACGGAGCGGCTATTGCAAGGTTTGACTCAGTATTCCGTCGCTCGTTGGCCCCGGTTTTCAGGTAACCATGATCACCTTCTTCCCAACCTATGCCCAGTGGATTGAGACCACAGGCGTCTGGCGGGCACGCATACACGGTATGGTGACCCGTCCATTGCCAGCAGCTAGCCGTAGGCGAACGGTAGCGTACGCGGTGGTAAAAAGACTTTTAAAAATGAACGAGGAGCAATTTCTCTCACCAGTTTTTCAGGCCCGATCCGAGGCATTTTTGCTTCAGCGTATTGCAGGGCAGTCTGTTCAAATTAAGGTCGGATCAAAAGTCATTGATGTTGGTGTTTCCAATCGGACTGGCCACTTCGAAATGAGCTTCAACTTAGATGTACACACGGTATTGGAAAACTCAGTTCAGACACCGTACGGCCCAAAACTCTATTTCGAATCTGTGGATGGAGATGGCGAGTTCAGGCCTGCGAAGGCAAACGGCTATATTCAACTGGTTGATCCCAACGGAATCTCAGTAATTTCCGATATCGACGATACGGTTAAACTCACAAATGTAGCAGATCGACGAGAACTTTTAGCCAACACTCTTTTACGAGAATTTGTTGCAGTTCCAGACATGGTAAATCTTTACAAACTGTGGTCAATGTCTGGAGTTGTATTTCACTATGTCTCAGCAAGCCCTTGGCAACTGACAAGACCGCTTAGTGAGTTCTTTTCAAACTCAGGATTACCAGACGGATCGATGCATCTAAAGCTTTTCCGCCTTAAAGACTCAACTCCACTTGGTAGAATGCGTTCGTCAAAAAAATCAAAGCAAGATGTAATTCATGAAATACTAGATCATTTCCCAAATCGAAAATTTATACTGGTTGGTGATTCTGGAGAGCGAGACCCCGAGGTCTATGCAAAAGTAGCCCAGTATCGCGCAGCTCAGATAGCAGGTATTGCGATTCGTCGGGTGTCGAGCAGAAGATCGAAACAAAAGCTAGAGTCAAGTTTCAAGCTGCTATCACAAGCTGTACCAGACGATAAGTTTCGGCTGTTTACCGCAGCAGAAGAAATACAAGATCTTCTTCCGCCAGCAAAGAAGATTTAGGCGTTGCTTTCGAAAGCGTTCTGAAAATGCTCAATAATTGGCCGTTTTTTGAATCGCCACAACCACCAAGTTTTTTGACGTGAGTCAGACTTTACGAAGAGAACAGTAACGACATCTATTCGATAAGAACAATTCTTCAACTTATGTTGCTTTATATACGCGTTTGCCAAGATTATGATTCGGCGTTTCTTTCGTGAATCAATTGTTTCAACGGGGTGCCCGTGCTTGGTGCTTGTTCTAGAACGAACTTCCACGAAGACGACTGTACGATTATCAAGAGCGATAATATCAATATCACCGTTTAGAATGCGTGCACGGTGATCAATAATTTTGTACCCACGTTGGCGAAGAAAACTGGCAGCTTCTTTTTCAC
>JABHNP010000364.1 GCA_018694455.1 Planctomycetaceae bacterium
GGTCTTGATAGAGATTCAGTTGGAATTGAGCTTCGACTTGATGGACTCGAGCTCACCACGATGTATGAACCAACACTTTTTTCACTCAGCAGCTTTCCGTCGATTGATCGTGACATGAATCTTGTAGTTGACGAAGTAATTTCATGGGCGTCAATTTGTGCTGCGATTGAATCAACCCAATGCGATGCCTTGGAAAGTATCCGCCTTGGTCAAATTTGGAGAGATACCGAACGTCTTGGCAAGGGCAAAAAAAGTGTGGTTGTATCAATCCGCCTCAGGAGCTTCAAGGAAACTCTGTCTGCTGAACAGGCGAATGCTTTTGTTGACGCGATGGTAAATTCTTGCCAGGACCGTGTCGGTGCAGCTCTTCGAGGATAATAGGTGACGAGCAGCTAGCTGATGGGCCTGATGAAACACAGTTTTACATTGTCTTTTTAGGCTGATGTAGCGTGGTCGAAGTGCTACATCTGGCGATGAGCAAGAGATGTGCGGAGGGGGTGATTTACCATTTCGACTTCATTTCCCGTGGCCGCGGCAAACACGATGTGTTACATACCAATCAGTTTCTAAGGCTGTAGTGTTTTGCAAAAACATTCTTGTAGTATGAGCCACGCTGTTTCGGTCTGGTTTGTGAGCGGGAAGTAGCGGTTGACGGAGCCATCACCGAGCTCGATTCCCTCGAGGGCATCAATTCCTAAGGCTCACGACGCCAGGAGGCCATCGAGATATGCCCGAGCTGCTTGGATCACTGCGGTGATCTCAGCTGTAGAGTTCAGAATTGGCACACCTCGTGGCACAGGGTGCATAAAGATCTCTACCGGCCCAGCAAACTGCATCTCGGCAAGCTGCCGCATCAGGGGACCGAAGTCGAGTGAGCCACGACCAGGCAGCTGCAAGAGTTCATCGGCCTTGGGCAACTTCTCTTTTGAGCTCTTCCCATACTGCTGGGCATAGACGAACTTGGCTGCTGAACCTGCGTCACCTGCCAGGCCGGCGAGCAGGTTGCCATCTTGAGGAAGATGGTGTGGGGCGAGGGCGATTCCTATACGGTCACTCTCCGCCAATGTGGTAAATCGGCGGATCGACTCGGGTGAGTTCAGTAGTGAGTTGGAGTGGTTTTCAATTGCAATCATGCCCGCTCCTGCCTCAGCTTGTTTTATTGCCGGACTAAGTTTGCTGAGAAACGTCCGGATGGTAGCGTCGAGAGGCTTACCAGAGAGCTTGCCATTGCTCGGAGCCATCGTGCCAAGACAGTCTGTGAATCGCCAAACTGTCGCGATACGGCACAAACTCAGAGTCAAGTTTGAAAGCCCCAGGGAGGTAAAGGCTATGCCGCCGAGTCGTACGTGATGTTTTTCAAGCAGCTGCTGGACCTGCTCGACACCACGGCTTTCAATGTCCTCTCGCTGTGTGGTTGTGGCCACAGGTCAATTAATGTGGCGCCAGTCTTGGCAACCTCAGGCAGGATTTCGGGGAGCGCAGCAGTCCCGTAGAGTGCTGACGAGAGATTAATTTGGGCCGCCAGCGAATGTTCAGTGATTCCTCGACAGTTAAGCCGGCTGTTTCCACAACAGCTGTAGCAGAGCTCATCTAGGTACGGTGGCTGAGCGTGGTTCTCAAACGGAAACCTCGTATCCCTTGCGTTGTGGCCTGCTGAGAAGACGGTTTGCCTCTTCATCAGCCACAAACTGCTCGACGGTGGCGTCCCAGCTCAGTGGTCGCCCAAGACGACAAGCGATGTTGCCCAAGTGGCAGGTGGTGGCAGAGCGATGCTGACTTTCGGCATCAGAGATGGGTTGTCTGCCAGTCGCGACGCAGTCGAAGAAATTACCCATGTGATTCACAATCGCCTCGATCTTACCATTTCGCTCTGGCCGGTTGAGGTTATCGAATTCGTACAGTCTGAACGCGTCACGCGGCAGTGGTTTCTCAGCCAGCTCGTCGACGGGCACCCCAGTTAGCGAGCTGCGGTTGACAAAGATGCGGCCTTCGCTGCCCTCAAACAGGATGCCGTTGCGGCCGGTGTCGGTGACGAGCATCTCCACATCGTTGGAATACCGAAAGAGCACGCGAAATGAAGTGGGCACGTTGTAGCCGTTGTTGACCTGCGGCATGGTCGCCTCTGGAATCACCTCAATTGGATCGGTGCCAATTGCCCACTGGGCGATGTCGAGATGATGGGCCCCATGATCGGTCATCTTTCCGCCAGCATAGTCAAACCACCAGCGAAACGTGTAATGGCAGCGTTCTTTGGTGTAGGGCACAAGCGGCGCTTGGCCGAGCCAGCGTTCCCAGTTGAGACTATCAGGAGTAGCTGCCGTGGCAAACGGACCACCCACTTCGTTGCTGCCGATCGCTATCTCAAGTCGTTTGAGTTGACCGATCCGTCTAGCACGTACCATTTCCACAGCAGTACGGAAGCGGTGGTCGCTCCGCTGCCAACTGCCAACCTGCACGATCCCACCGGTGGTCTTCATCACCTTGCGAATCTGCTTGCCTTCATCGATTGTCAACGTGATCGGCTTCTCAACGTAGACATCTTTTCCAGCCTTCAACGCATCGATCAACATGCCGGCATGCCAGTGGTCGGGGGCACCAATCAGAATTACTCGGATCCGGTGGTCGTCGAGGAGTCGTCGGTAGTCCTCATGTCGATCGACGCCCTCATAGATCAATTCTGGTGACAAACTCGTTTGCTTTTCGACGGAGGGATCAATTGCGGAGAGGTCACGAACGGAGGCATCGACATCAGCCATGGCGAGAAGACGGCCGTGGGTTTTGGCAAGTCCGGCAATCACCGAGCCTTGATAGCGGCAGCCGATCACGCCAATACCGAGATCATCGCGGTTATCAGCAACGGCCGGCCGAACCGCTCCCAATGGGCTGAGTCCTTGCATGAGTGCCGCGGTCGCAGTTGCCGTGGTTGATCTCAGCACACCTCGTCGTGAGATACGGTGGTCTTGTGATGACGGCATGTCGTCTCTCCAATAAGAGTTCTTTTCCCTGTGGAGAGGTCTCCCGCAGGGCAGCCGATATTAAGTGTAGAGGCTGGAAAATATCCATCGCCGGTCAGGATTAGTCGTCAATCTCAACGCCTTGTGCTGCTTGTGGTTGAGGACACTTCTGGCAAAGGGGGTCACCAATTAGCTCCCTATGCCTGTATGTCAAACCGATCTAGAAGTCTGAGAATTGTTCAAATTCATCGTAGGGGCGATGTTCGAGATTTACAAATCGTGTGTAGTCGTGTTGCCAAAGAAGTTTGATATCACCAATTGGGCCGTTACGTTGTTTTGAAACTATGATTTCAGCTTCACCCTTCACTCGTTCACGGTCTTCATCTGTTGTTTGGTAGTACTCTTCACGATGGACAAACATTACCACATCAGCATCTTGCTCAATAGCACCAGATTCACGCAGATGATTTAGTCTTGGTCGGTTGTCTCGTGATGCTTCAGCTTGCCTATTCAACTGAGCGAGACAGAGAATAGGAATATCAAGTTCGCGAGACATAGTCTTTAGTCGTCGTGCAATACGAGCCACTTGTTCCTGACGCGGGTCTCGTGGATTGTCCGGTTCGATGAGTTGTAAATAATCAATGACAATAATCGAAAGCCCTTGCTTTCTTTTTAATCGACGTGCTACCGCAGCGATCTCCGTCAAAGTTCGACCAGGCGTATCATCGATGTAAAGAGGAGCAGAACTAATCTCAGAGGATTTTTGAACAAGACGGCGTCTGTCTTCTTGTGAAATTGTTCCATTACGCAAACGATGTCCATTTACCTGAGCGGCTGAGCAGAGAAGTCTATCTGCGAGTTCGAGACTTGCCATTTCGAGACTGACGAATAAGACCGGCTGGTTACTATTAATTGAAATATGCTCAGCAATATTCATGGCAAGCGCTGTTTTACCCATACTGGGGCGAGCAGCTAATATGATTAACTCCGAGTTGTGGAGTCCGCCACAGAGTGTGTCGAGATCAGTGAAGCCGGTTTCAACGCCACCAAGTGCATGCTCGTGTTTCATGCGAGCATCCATGCGCACCATCACATCCTCAAGAACGGACTGAATAGGCTTTGCTTCAGCAGAACTGCGGTTTTCAAGAATTGAAAAAATCTTTTCCTCAGCTTGTGAAAGTAGTTCGCGTGGCTCATCATAGGCATCGTATGCATCTCGAAGAATGTCGGTGCTGGCATCGATGAGCGATCGAAGCATTGCTTTGTCGCGAATAATATGTGCATAGTGCGAAGCGTGAGCAGCATGAGGAACTGAGCTTATCAACTCTGCAATAGCCGCAGCCCCCCCAACGGCGTCAAGTTCGCCCTTGGTTCGCAATCGTTCGAGTAATATCGTCGCATCAATTCTCGCACCACCGTCATGAAGGTCGAGGAGATGTCGAAAAATTATTTGATGTGCTTCGTCAGCAAAGTCTTCTGGTCGGACTGACAGGGCAACGTCATCACAGACATCGGGTTTGAGAAGAATGCTACCGAGGACATTTCTTTCAGCCTCAATGTTTCCAGGTCGACCAAGTTTGGAAATGTCATGCTCATCTTGGCTATACGCTTGGTTTCTTGCGCGCTTGCCGGTTTTGCTCGACTTTCTGGGGCCAGTTGAATTTTGAACAGACTGCGCCACACTTCCACGAGACTCAACCATTCAGAGGCCCCCTGCTTCATTTGGAACTTTTAGTCGCGATTTACACCTAAGCAGATGTTTTTTCATTCCTGCTCATATTTCTTGGAATCAAGTTTGGCTAGGTATATGCACCAAGAGTTAGCAGAAGCCAATTACTTGGGAGTCTCGATTCGAAATTAGTGTGCGTTGTTGAGGCTATTCTCAACTCAATTTTCTTCACTGCTTGCAGGTACAACCCAGACCTTAAGATCGCCTTCAACTTCACTCGCAAGACGTACTTTCACCGTGTAAAGACCGACCTCTTTAAGAGGACCTTGAAGAATGATCTGGTCTGGGGGGACAACAAGATCTTGTTGCTTGAGCGATCGTGAAATCTCGGGCGCTCCAACGGAGCCATATAGGTGACCTTCGTCGTTTGCGTTCGACTCTATCGTGACACTTGTTCGGACTAATTCTTCAAGCAATCCACGAAGTCCAGCCAGTCTTTCACGAGCAATGGCTGCAAGTTTCGCTTTATGTTTTTCAACCATTCTCTTGTGGTGTTCTGTAGCGACGGTTGCAAGACCTTGCGGCAACAGGTAGTTGCTGGCGTATCCTGGTCGAACTTCAACGACTTCACCTTGTTTTCCAAGATGCTCCACATTCTGAATGAGCAAGAGTTCAATCCCGCCACGGGCACCTTTTGGAAGGCGTTTATGACGCTGGTGTTTTGGCTTTTTAATAGTTGTTGTGGACATGCGAGAACCCTTTAGAAGTTAAAATGTTGTGTTGCTTTGTGTTTCTGTAAGTTTAGAAAGGAATGTCGTCTTCGGCACCACCTGCTGCATTTGCGGCACCAAAACCACCGCTTGTATCATACCCTGCTGATTGGTCTGCCTGATTTTGATTATTGCCACCTGCACTGCCTTGGTTACGGCTACCCGCTTGACTGCCTTCCGGACGATTCCCACCGCGTGATCCAATAAGGTGCATTCTGTCACCAACAACACGGAGTTTTGAGTTTTTCTTACCGTCTTTTTCCCATGAATCTAATTTTAAGCGGCCCTCAACCAAAAGAGGTGCGCCTTTTGTGACGTATTCACCAGCAATTTCAGCAGTTCGACCCCATAGCGTGATATCAACAAACGTTGTCTCTTCAACCCATTCCCCCGAAGACGATTTTTTTCGATCATTAATTGCAAGGCCGATTTCAGTAACCGCTGAGCCGTTTGAGATATACCGCAATTCCGGGTCACGGGTTACGTTTCCCATGAGAAATACACGGTTCATGCTGCTGGCCATAGTGATTTCCCTTTGCTTGGTACTCTGAACGTTTGGGTGATAAAAAATATGTTGTGCGACGGGCCTAATAGTGAACAAGTGTTCATATTTCGTCAAGACCTGTCGCGCTGTCTTCAGTTTAGGTTCTTTACTTGCCTGCTGCCGCTGCCTTTGTGCTGCTGTCTCCAGACTGTGCGTGCTGAACAAGGGGCTCAGCAAGCCGGGGGTCAATTTTTAGAATCAGTCGTCGGAGAATGTTTTCATTCAATTCGCATTGTCGTTCAAAGGCAACCAAGCCTGTTCCTTCCATGCTGAAATAAATGAGCCAGTATGCACCCTTGCGTTGATTTTTAATTGGATAGGCAAGTTTTCTTTCGTCCCAGAGTTGGGACACTAGCACGGTGCCTCCATGCTCGGATACGAGTTCATTAATTTGGCTCGTGACAGTTTCTGGGTCGCGAGAATACTTCGTCGAATCGAGGATAAACATCCCTTCGTAGACCGTCATCTTAAATGATCCTTCCAGTAGTGCTTTAAAAAGTTTTTGTGTCTTGTTGTTTAATAAGTTCAGTTGTACCGATTCATAGTTGTTTCGATGCCGAGGGTGACCCAGGATTCAACCGCATCAGCAGCCCGATGAATCGTCTCGTTGAGATCACTTTGTTCATATTTTGTAAATTTCCCGAGTACGAAAGAGGGCGGATCTTGATGCTTTGGAACTGGCCCTATGCCCACTCTGAGCCTTGGAATTGCCGTATTGGAAAGACGTGCAATGGTATCCGCTAGGCCTTTCTGCCCACCCGCAGACCCCCTCAGACGCATCCGAATGGTGTTAAGCGGTAATTGGAAGTCATCACAAATCACAAGAATGTCCGTTAGGTCAAGTTTATAAAAGTCACGAGCGGCGAGCACGCTGCCACCGCTTAAATTCATCCATGTAAGTGGCCAGAGAAGCAGCGCCGGCGTTCCTCGAATGGTCGTCTGAGAAGTCTCTCCCTGAAAGCGTTGTCTACGGTTTGGATTTCCACCACGCTCTGCCAATAGGTTGAGTACGTCAAATCCGACATTATGTCGAGTGCCTTCATATTTCCGTCCAGGATTACCTAAGCCAACCAACAATTTCACAGAGCATCACCGTTGGGAGTACATGTTGCTTACGCTGCAGTGTTTTAAAAAACACTGAGTCTGATTTATTCATTATTCGACTCTACTACTTCTGTGTGAATATCAGATGCGTCTTCAAGCTTTTGGCCGGAAAGAAGGCAGGATGCCACAACAGTTTCTTTTTCTGCGGTCGCGAAAACTCCTTCCGGAAGTTCGAGATGCTTTATCTTGAGAACATTACCGGCTTCAAGATGAGCAAGGTGAGCAACAGCAACTTCTGGCATTGTTTGCGCAGTGCATTCGACTTCGATTTCTCGGAGAGTTTGCTTTAATTTTCCTCCAGCTTTCGCTCCCGGAGATTCGCCACGAAACTCAACAGGAACGACTACTTTTATTTTTTCTGACGGATCAATTCGCAGGAAATCGATATGTAGAGGAATTGTGCCATACGTGTCCCATTGAAGTTCACGTACAAGAGCCGGTGATTTTACTGCTCCAGTTAATTCGACTGTTTTGCTGCCATGCCGAACCATTGCTTCAACGGCGTCGCGTCGTACAACTAAATCGACACATGTCTCGCCATGGCCATATAAAACTGCTGGGACGTGGCCTTCTTGACGCATTTTTCTGCAGGCTTTTGTGCCAGTAACGCTACGGGCTGTGACTTCGAGTAGATCGCTCATCGGAAACTCCTTATTTGGGCCCCATATTGTGCCATTTTTCGATCTTTTCGCAAGCGGGAACTCTAAATGACGGCCCGAATACTCAATTATTGAAACATCATGCTCACCGACTCATTTCGGTGGATCCGCTTGATGGCCTGCCCGAGCAAACTAGCTACCGAGAGAACCGTAATATTTGGGAGGGTTTTCTCCTGTGCAAGTGGGATTGAGTCAGTCACGATGATTCCCGAGAGGGGAGCCGCCTGTAATCTCTCAACAGCTGGCCCGACGAGGAGCCCATGGGTTGCGGCAGCAAAAATTTGTTTTGCCCCGTGGTTATTGAGGACTTCGGCCGCTGAGCAGATAGATCCGGCTGTACTAATCATGTCATCAAACATGAGAGCTACTTTTCCTTCAACGCTTGCACCGATGATATTTGCACTGGTGGTCGTGTCAGCACTTACGCGTCGTTTGTCAACAATCGCGAGAGGTGCATTGAGCCGTTGGCCATGGCCAACGGCCCGTTTGATTCCGCCAACATCAGGACTCACAACAATCAGATCATCTGCTGGTAAATCAATTGACTGTAAATGATTATTAAGGACTGGTGCGGCATAAAGATGGTCAACGGGTACATCAAAAAACCCTTGAATCTGTGCAGCGTGGAGATCCATTGCAAGAACTCGATCTG
This sequence comes from Planctomycetaceae bacterium, assembly GCA_018694455.1. Lineage (GTDB taxonomy): Bacteria > Planctomycetota > Planctomycetia > Pirellulales > UBA1268 > UBA1268. Next base: position 8,353 of record JABHNP010000364.1, read on the forward strand.
CACCCGCGCGTGTGATTAAGTTGGCGACAAGCTTGGCAGTAATAGGAACCCGGCCCGAGTCTTTGCGGTCTTGTCGCGCATAACCAAAATAAGGAATGACAGCAGTAATCCGATATGAACTGGCCCGCTTGAAACTGTCAATCATCACCAGCAGTTCCATGAGATGTTCGTCAACTGGCGGACAGGTTGGCTGGACAATAAAAATGTCTCGCCCTCGAACATCTTCGTCTATTTTGCAAGAGATTTCTCTGTCCGGAAATCGGCCGATAGACATCTTCCCCATGGGGAGGTTGAGATAGCGACAGATGTCCTGAGTCAAAGAAGGGTTTGCCAGCCCACTAAAAATCTTCAAGTCATTCATGTGGTGATCTCAGAACTAAAAAAGAGAGGAGGATCGTGAGAACACTCTTTTACGGTATTAAGAAGGATGTTCAAGGATTGCTACTCTCTGTCGGGTGAGACAGATGTCACGGACTTTTCAGGCTACGGCTACCTATTTATGAATTGCTTGAAGAGCTTCGGCCACGGCCTGGAGTTGCTGTGGCGTGTTGACCGATAGTGATTCGCTTGGGTCAAGACAGGCAACCGCATCGACTTTCTCTCCTGCGTCAAGAAGTACCTTTGGGCAATCGGTGAGGTAGTACTCTCCAGCTGCGTTATCAGTGTTAATTTGCGCCAAGGCCTTAAGTAACTGGTTGGCGGCGAAAACATAGGTGCTCATGTTGACTTCTTGAATTAGTCGCTCGCTTTCAGTTGCATCTTTTTCTTCAGTAATACATACAAACTGTTTGTCTGCGTTCCGCACTATGCGGCCTAATCCGGTTGGGTCTTCCGTGATCGCGGTTCCAAGAAGACACGCAGCACCAGTCGATTGAAAAACATTGAGTAAACGTCGGATGCTCGAGGGGCGCAACAGAGGTGAGTCACCACAGACGATGACCACAGGCCGAGAGCGGGCACCCGCGGTGAGAGCTGATTCTATTGACGGAACTGCGGCTCGGACGGCGTCACCAGTTCCAAGCTGCTTTTGCTGAACAGCGAATTGAACACCCGGCCTTGCTCCAATATGTGCGCGTACCTTTTCTCCACCATACCCAACGACAACAATTTGTTCCGTACACCCAGCATCGTTCAGTGCATCAAGAACCCATGCAAGCAGAGTCTTGCCAGTGGCCTCATGTAGTACCTTGGGCAGGTCGCTGTTCATGCGAGTTCCTTTTCCTGCCGCGAGGACGATTGCGATGGGCGAGGTGTTAGGCATCGGCTGCTTTGCTTTCTTTAGTCATGAAACTTTTGTCGTTAAAAATGTTCGACCTCTTGGCAGGGTGTGACAAAGAAGAGATTCTTGCCAATACCACCGAAAGGTGTATCAGAAAAGAAGCTGGCTCGTCACCCAGGATGACCAAGGCTGGGTCCCTAAAGATAGCTTGGCGAGAAGAGAATCGAAGTCAACGATACTTAACGATGCCGCTCGATTGCCTTTTAGGAACCTATCTCATTGGGCCCCGGCTAAGTTCGTTATCGAGTCCATGCGTGGCGTTTCAACGAACTGATGCCCCATGAAGCTCATGGCGTCATAACGGTGATCTTCAGACAGAATGAACACCACATTTCGCGGTTTCGCGTTCGGGACGGAGACCGGCTCAACCTCTTCTGGAACGGCGCACGCCCGATCCTCTTGCTTCTTGAGCACTGGCTGTGATTGCAATGAGAGAAGCGATCCAGAGGGCAGTTGCGGCAGATAGTGGGCTCTTCATTGTTTGTGCTGTCTTTGATTGGCTGTCGTGAGTCGGGCTTTCTCTCGCCGGCGGACCAGACTTTGATGTCGCTGAGCTTCGCTGTTCCCTGAATCGTTGTGGCAATCTCAAACGACATGTTCTTTGCAGTCGCGAACTGTGGATCGTGTGCTTGAAACACCGTCCGCTTGCCTTTGTCGTCAACGAGTTGGACAACCAAATGCTCTTCGCCGACTTCGGCGAGCACCGTGTACCAAGTGAACGGCTTGAGCTGGAACTCGTTCGCCCGTGTATGAACTATCTTTTCATTGTTGGTCAGCAGAACGGCTCCCAACTTTCCGAAATAGATTTTGCTTACGTGATGTCCGAACTCGATCAACGGAACTTGGGCGTCGCCGGGGTGATCGTCGATTTGAAAGCGACAGGTCATCCTGTATTGCGCGGGAAGCTTTCCCATCCCGACACGCGGAATATTGCTGAGATGATGGCCGATTTCGCGTCGCTGTTGCTGGTACTCCTCCGTAGCGGCGATGCCGATAAGAGCCCCGTCCTTCACCGACCACTGTGTGCGCCGTTTCGGCCACCAGCGTGGTTTGGAAATTGGCTTCGCTGAGGAAAAGGTTTCTGCAAAGAGCAACTGCCCTCGCTCAAGCATTAGGGTGTTGAGTTCGTCACTCTTCGTCGACTTTGCTACAGCAGAGTCACACGCAAACGTAGAACAGACAACTACGGCAACCAGGATGAGGCGAGTCAAGTTTGCAATTCGAATTGTGGTATCACCTTCGAGTGTGTGTATCGCTTACGTTAATCAGACATTTTGACTAACGAAGCATCGTCGAAGTATCCAATAGAGACAAAAAAAGGCACCGCCAATCACTGACGGTGCCCTAGTGGAGGCGGCGGGAATCGAACCCGCGTCCCGTGACGTTTCAGAACAAACTTCTACGTGTGTATTCGGTCAATTTAAATCTCATGAGGAACCCCCCCGGCCGACAGGGTGTGCTCTTCACCAGCCCGGAACAAATTTAGTTCTGCCCGTACTAGGCGATGAAACAGAACGAGTCGGATTTGGCGACCGATTGGTAGGCCCTTCCGACTGGGGCCATCGCTCGGAGCAACTTAACTAAGCTGCCAGAGAAAACTGAGCTTCGGCAATTGAAGCTGTGGTCGACTTTTTGCGTGGCCTGCCGACCAACCACGACACGCGATCTGAACCTCTTACAATCCGGTCGAAACCAGTACGCCCCCTTTGTATGGATAGAATTGTGCGTGCGAACAACAAGTTCGGTCACTCAGTGCGGCGTTATTTAGGCTGGATTCTACAATCGCCAAAATTTGCCCTACCCTTCAGTATACGTCTACCGGCAGACTTGTGGCAGAAAGTTGTCCACTTGTGTCGGTTTTGTCGACGCGGCTTGCTAGAATTAGGCTGATTTTTCCAGAAAAAGACTGAAAAACTGGTTGTGCTGACTCATACTGGAAGTCATCTTCGGATGCACCTTGACGGGAATGTCTCGGTGCCAAATTTCTTCTCGATTTGACGGTGATAATATGAAGCCCGTACTCTTTCATAAGTCTTTATGGCCTTTTGCATCGAACTCTTTGCAGCATACGAATGGTAGAGCAATGTCTCGTCAGCCATTAATGAATAGATTACCAGTTCTAAAGCCGTCACGAATCACTGTTTTATGCATGTGGTGTGCCATCGTCTGCGTAGGGTTGGCCTCGTCAGCACCTTCAGTCTCAGCTCAAGAATGGGCGAAAAAGATGTTCTCGGTGACCAGCCATAATTTTGGCACGGTTGCCAAAGGCTCAAAAACAGAATTTCGATTCGTGTACCGGAACTTATACGAAGAGGATGTTCATGTTAGCAGCGTCCGTACGAGTTGTGGCTGCACTCAGCCAGCAATCACGAAGAAGTTGATTGAGACTCATGAGACGGGAGAGATTGTTGCGGTGTTCAATACGCGAACTTTTCTCGGACAACATGGTGCAACGCTCACTGTGACGTTTGATCAGCCGTTTCAGGCAGAAGTACAACTGCGAGTGGCAGGCAATGTTCGGGGAGA
>JABHNP010000276.1 GCA_018694455.1 Planctomycetaceae bacterium
CTGATGCCTGGTGGTTCGGCGGAAGCCTGGCCACTGATCAAGCCAATTTTTCAATCAATTGCCGCTCACGTTGGAACTCATCATGACGTGCCCTGCTGCGAATGGGTTGGCCCACGAGGCGCTGGCCATTATGTGAAAATGGTGCACAACGGTATTGAATATGGCGACATGCAACTGATATGCGAGGCTTACTGGTTATTAAAGCATGCTGCTGGCCTGGACAACAAATCGTTAGCACATGTTTTTGACGAGTGGAACCGTGGTGAGCTTGACAGTTATCTTGTCGAAATCACACGGGACATATTCACTGCACACGACCCTGATGGGAAGGCGGAAAGCTTTCTTGTTGACCACATCCTCGACCGAGCTGGAGCAAAGGGCACTGGTAAATGGATGAGTCAACTCGCGTTAGACCTTGGGGTACCAAGTACGCTTGTCACAGAAGCAGTCTACGCTCGCTGTCTCTCTTCCGAAAAAGACGCCCGGGTCCGTGCCAGCAATATTTTGAGTGGACCAAAACTGCCTATTATTGAAAAAACATCGGCGTTTACTGAACAGGTACGTCAAGCTCTCTATGCATCAAAGATTGCCAGTTACGCCCAAGGATTTGCACAACTGGCAGCAGCGGCCAAAGAACACGACTGGGAACTCAACTATCAGTCAATTGCGATGCTCTGGAGGGGAGGATGCATCATTCGAGCTCAATTCCTTGATCGAATAGCCGCGGCATATGGTGAAGATGCTTCGCTCGAAAATCTTATGCTTGCCCCCTATTTCACAAGTGCTCTTGCCGAAAGCCAAACAGCCTGGCGGACTGTTGTGGCAACGGCAGCGGCGCACGGTATACCAACACCAGCATTCATGACGGCACTCGCTTATTACGATGGCTACCGTAGCGCTCACCTGCCAGCAAATCTGCTTCAGGCTCAGCGGGATTACTTTGGTGCCCACACCTACCAACGGACCGACCGGGAAGGTTCTTTTCATAGTGAATGGCTCGATCTTCGTAGACCACTGTCATAATTTTCTGTCACCCACCCCTCCCCTCACAAGAAATAAACAATGAAACGCGACTACCTCCATGAACTTTTTGGGCTTTCTGGTCAAACAGCAGTTGTTGTGGGTGGTACTGGTGTACTCGGAGGTGCTCTGGCAGATGGGCTGGCCGCGGCAGGAGCATGCGTTGTCGTTGCAGGTCGCAATGCGGAGCGTGGTGAAGCTCGAGTTACAGCTATTCGTGAAGCTGGTGGAGACGGTCACTTTATTGCCGTGAACGCTGTTGAAAGACAAAGTATTGAAGACCTTTTGTCGGCCACTGTCAAAAAATATGGCAGTGCCGATATTTTAGTGAATTGTGCCGGTGTCAATTCGTCAATTCCCTACGATGAAATCCCTGATGACGACTGGGATCGTGTTCTGAATACAAACCTTAAGAGCACGCACCTTGGCTGCCAGATTTTCGGTAGTCATATGGCCACTTGTGGAGGCGGTGCGATTCTCAATATAGGCAGCGTGTCAGCTGACAAACCACTTTCAAAGGTATTTGCTTACTCCGCTTCAAAGGCTGCAGTTGTGAACTACACGCAGAATGTGGCGAGGGAGTTGGCCACGAAAGACGTTCGTGTCAACGTGCTATGTCCTGGTTTTTTCCCAGCTGAACAAAACAGGAAAATCCTTTCACCAGAAAGAATTTCACAGATTATGGGACAAACTCCAATGGATCGATTTGGCAATCCTCACGAACTCGTCGGGGCTGCTGTTCTACTTTGCAGCAAAAACGCTGGCAGTTTCATTACAGGTACAAGCATCTATGTAGATGGTGGATTTACCGGAATGCGAATCTAAAACGGATTTTACCGCTCGGTTCCAAGCTCATTTTTTTAGCAAGATAAAGTCAACTCAACACATTCACTGAGTTCTTAGAAGCACAACACTTACTCACTTCGATACCAAAATTGATGCCGCACACCTTTGTTATTTTCGGCGCATCCGGCGATCTCACGAGTCGTAAATTAGTGCCTGCGCTATACAACTTGATGCGGGCTGGCCTCCTGCCAGAAAATACAAAAATCATTGGCTTCTCACGAACAGTATTGTCAGACGCTCAATGGAGAGCGAGCCTCCGTGAATCAACAGAACAACACACTAGCGGCGAACCGTTCTCTCACGAAGCGTGGAATGACTTTGAGCCAATAATCCATTATCAACCCGGTGACATTGAAAACAATGAAGACTTCAAGAGCCTTCAGCGCAGACTTCATGAACTTGAGGCAGGGAAATGTGTCCCACGAGTCTACTATCTAGCAACTGCACCTCGTTTTTACACTCCGGCAGTTACTGCTCTTGGCAATCTGAACATGGCATCAGAGGAAAACGGGCCTCGTCGTATTGTCATCGAAAAGCCTTTTGGGACAGACTTTGAAACCGCTCACTTATTGAACAATCACATTCATTCTGTCTTCAATGAATCCCAAGTATATCGAATCGATCACTACCTCGGTAAAGAATCGGTCCAGAATATTCTTGCCCTACGATTTGCGAACACGATCTTTGAGCCCATTTGGAACCGTCGTTATATCGATCATGTCCAGATAACAGTCGCAGAAGAATTGCCTGTGGGCCGAAGGGGTGATTACTACGACACTGCCGGTGTGCTTCGTGACATGTTTCAAAATCACCTCTTACAACTGTTGATGGTCACTGCCATGGAAGCACCGGTTCGGTTCAACGCAGATGCCGTCCGAAATGAAAAAGTAAAAGTACTCGATGCGATCCGACCACTTGCTATCTCGCAGATAGCTGACGCTAGCGTGCGTGGTCAATACCTAGGCTACCTTGAAGAGCCTGGCGTACATTCAGGCAGCAACACCGCAACTTTTGGAGCAATACGACTCGAAGTTGACAACTGGAGATGGCAAGGTGTCCCCTTCTATCTTCGAAGCGGAAAGGCAATGAGTTGCCGAACAACACAAATCGTCATTGACTTCCGACAACCGCCGCTTGAACTCTTTGCCTGTGATAATCCTCAATCGCAACGGGAGGCCAATCGACTTGTAATTCAGATCCAGCCAGCAGAGGGCATACAACTGCACTTCCATACAAAGGTACCGGGGGATGGAATGCGACTGCGGCTCACTGACCTCGAGTTCAGTTACTCTCGTGAATTCTCTGGAAGGCTACCGGAGGCGTACGAACCGTTACTGTTGGACTGCATGACAGGCGACGCCAGCCTTTTCGCTCGGTCTGATGAAGTGGAGAAGGCATGGGGAATTATTGATCCCTTCGTACAATCGTGGAGCAGCGGCACAACGCCTTCCATACCGACTTATACGCAAGGAAACTGGGGCCCTGCTGTGAGCGATGCATGGATGCGCGCGCAAGGGCGAAACTGGTTTGATCTGTGCCCTGTTCTGAGGTGAATGCAATGCTCCTTAGCCCACCGGGCAATCAACCTCGGCGAAAACAACTACAGATCGGTTCACTGTCTC
>JABHNP010000112.1 GCA_018694455.1 Planctomycetaceae bacterium
CTTCTTCCGCCTGAACATCCAGCGTGGTATGCAGAAAAATTCGTTCCACCAGAATTCCAACGACCGTTACTTGGAGTGGACTACGGGTGTCGCACGTGTTTAGTTTATGCGCCTTCTCATAACCCGGAGAATAAACCCTCCGCGCCACCAAGTCTCTCCTGCCTTTGGGAATTAGCCGGCCCATCATACAACCAATATGAGGACCCTATCCGACAGCAAATAGACGCTGCCCTTGCAATCGGAGCGAATGTCATTGCGTATGCAACAAATCGTGAACTTAAAAAGAAAGATGAATTACTCGCTCGCAGTCAACTGGAAACCACAAAGCAAGATTCAATTGGCCGAGGTCAACTAACTATAGGCAAATTGCGTCATGGCGGACTCTGTGACGCGGCTCCCAAAGCACTTGCAAATATTCTCCGTGCTGCTGCACGCGAACTCGGAATACTCGTTGAAGACACGCCGACAAAACTGGACCTTATCGATCCAGCAATCTTCAAGCATCACATGCTTTTCATGCACGGCAGACAGGCATTCGCGTTTGACGATGCTCAACGAAAAAACCTTCAAGACTTTTTAAAGCGAGGGGGGACACTACTCGCTGACAGTGTCTGTGCTTCGCAATCGTTCACTGATGCTTTCCGAAAAGAGTTTTCAGTCGCTCTGCCGAATTACACAATCGAATCAGTGCCCGATGACGACCCTCTTTTCTCAGCATCTACCTACGGAGGCTATGACTTACGCCAGGTTACGTTAAGGACCCCTACTGCTGGCAGAGGCCCGCTTTCCACTGAGAAACGAAAGGTGCCACCACAATTAGAGGGCATCCGTATTGGTGACCGGTGGGCAGTCATCTTCTCACCATTTGACATCTCATGTGCTCTTGAAAAACAAAACTCCATGGAATGCACGGGTTATGATCGAGATGATGCTGAAAAAATTGCATTGAATGTACTCCTATATTCACTCAATCACTGACCGTACCGTCTTTGATTTAATGAGCAGACACTTATTCCGCCCCACACAATCTGCACCCATAGGTATCTTTCCTACAGAGCCCCTCTCTCTTCTTGGCACAAAGCCTCCTCTAAGTGTGAAAAAGGGGTTTCTTTTCTCGCGAATGGAAACTTTTGCTTGCACCAACCACGCGGCGAAATCATGCTGTAGAAAGCCCCTGTCCGATGAACAAATAAGAAGCGGATTATGTTCTCGAATTCAAACTCTTCAAGCCATGTACTTTTCATTCCATGCATAGCTCTATGCCTCATATCCTCCGGGTGTGGAGAGACCAAAGAAGAAGTAATAACTCGTGCTGAATTGACTCCTATTGCACCAGCTGATTTGTGCAAACGAATCACCAAAGCACTAAAGCAGACTCAAAACGGACGGCAACTCACTACGGAACAGCAAGGTGCCTGGCAGATTGTTCATGGCATACTTGCATTTGGTGAACAATTCACTGTGCGTAACAGAACCGAAACTGTCTCCGCCCTTGACTACTTACTACAAGGCGGCCCACTCCAGGGATGGAAGTTACAACATGGAGAACACGGTGTTGTTGCTGTTGTCGAGGAAGGAAGTACACTCGGACAAGGACACCGAAATCAGTGGCTTGGATATCTCTCACAATGCGGAACTGATGGAGTCCCCCTCGAGACGTCTCTTATTGTGGGCGAACAGTCTGCAAACGTCGGTGATCTACTTCGGCAAGCTCAGGCTGATATTCGTAGCGGCCAGGAAGCACCATGGACGCTAATGGCATTCGCCACGTATCTCCCGGGCGACAAAACATGGAAAGCATCCGACGGAGAAGAATGGGATATCTCTCGCATAATCGAAATGGAACTCGACACCGACCTTCACTCCAGCGCCTGTGGCGGGTCACACAGCCTGTATGGACTAGCAATCGCAGTAAATAAATACCGAAGTCAGCATTCGGAATCAAACGACGTACTTCCAGCCCCTTGGGGAACAGCTCAGGAAATTATCACAAATAGCATTGATCTGTCACGACGCTTCCAGCAAGCAGATGGCAGTTTCTCCACTCACTATTTCGAACGCCCTGCTTCATCCGCTGATGTCTTTGCAAAACTGAGTTCGAGCGGCCATGTGTTTGAATTTCTAGCAATTGCTCTTCCTGCAGATCGACTTGACGAGCCTTGGGTGCTACGCGCCGCAGAGCGTTTGGTAAAGACTCTAGAACAGACTGCTGACATCGACATCGAATGTGGTGCGCTTTATCACGCCGCACACGGCCTGCTTCTTTACCGAAACCGGCTTCGCCTGATGCCATAAGAATTTAACCATAATTCTGTACTGGCACCACTATCGACTTTTCCTACCCTGCCTGCCTGTGGTAAATTATTTTATTGGGAGTAAGAAAGCATCGGTATGTTTCGGCGTCAGCCAAACCAACTGAGCTACAACATTGAGAATCAATCGTGCACGGCATCATCTTTTTCTATATCCAGAAGTTTGCTGACGAAGCTACCTCTGGGAAAACTACGTGGCTCAAACTTCGTGAGACCGTGACGGCAACGGACAACAGGTATCTTCCAAACGAGGTCTATCCCGATGCAGATGCTATTGGACTTCTCCAAAAAATTGCCGACACATGCGGTGAGCCACTGCCTCTGTTAATTGAACGATTTGGTGAATTTCTAGCACCCCACCTGGTCAAAGTTGCCGGGCAACATGTTGACCCAAGCTGGCAGACACTTGATCTGATTGAAAATACTGAAAGCATTATCCACACGATGATTCGAGCAGCGAATCCTGGTGCCGAACCCCCAGTCCTCCAAACAGTGCGACATTCACCGAACGAGCTTCATCTCGTCTACTCATCCGGACGACAACTATGCCTACTTGCAAAAGGTGTGACGCAGGGTCTTGCTCGCCACTACAACGAAACCATCATGATCGAAGAAACAAGTTGCATGCATAAAGGCGATCCTTTTTGCTGTTTTGTTATTCAAGATGAATCGAACGAAACACACTCAACAAAGTCGCCACTTTCTGAAACTATTGCCTTTGATCCGAGGAGTGGTGATTCGCTGAGTCCACAGAAAATGAACTGGCACTCAAATCTGTCAGATCCTTCAGGAACTCCAGAAACTATCGACAACTTTTTAGTGAAAGGTGTGATTGGCAGTGGTGGAATGGGGCGTGTGTACCGGGGGTACGACACTAGGCTTGATCGTGACATTGCAATTAAGGTGATGCACCCAAGCCGAGCGAAGGACGATGTTTCACGAAAACGATTCCTTCGTGAAAGTAAAACAGCTGCCTCGATCAACCACCCCTCAATCGTAACGATCTATCAGATTGGCGAGCATGATAGCCTTCCGTACATTGCCATGCAGTATATTGATGGGCCAAATCTATCTGAACACAGAACACAATCTGGTGGGGTGATTCCTGTCCCAGAAGCTGTCCGCATTGGTCGCGAAATTAGCGAAGGACTCGCTGCAGCCCACCAAAAAAACCTTGTTCATCGAGACATTAAGCCGGACAACATTCTTCTGGAAGGGCCTGAGCATCATGTGCAAATCATTGACTTTGGACTGGCACACGAAGCAGGAAATGAAGAAAGCCGCCTTACTGTGAACAATGCTGTTATCGGCACCCCGGCCTACATGTCTCCTGAACGGATTGGTACCGATGAGGTCGATGCAAAGAGTGACCTCTTTGGGCTTGGGGTAATTCTTTACGAAATGATCTCTGGAA
>JABHNP010000109.1 GCA_018694455.1 Planctomycetaceae bacterium
CCCCACCGAGCCGAGCAGAATTTCATGCAGCCGTTGATCATCCAGAACATGATTCGGCAAACAGACTAGTTGCTCGACTCGCTGGACGAATTGTTGGTCACATCGAAATTGCTCCTCGTACAATCATGATCGGGTCTGCTCCTGTGAAGGCAGCTGTACTTGATCGAATTGCTATCCTTCCTGAGTGTCGTGGTGCTGGACATGGGCAGCGACTTGTACAAGCAGCCGAACAGAGAATGCGTGAACTTGGTGTCGTAGCTGCGTTTTCAAGAACACGAATTGCGACATCGTTTCATGAGTTGGGCTGGAGTGTTTTGGGTCGTGACTGTGCCTCACCTGGTCGTCCAGCTGATATTCTTGCTCGACTGCTGGCGAAGCAGGAACGCGAAGGTCCTGAAGTGACCATGCGTCAGTGGAGGCATGTTGAGCTTCCAGCGATCTTGAGGATTTATAATCAGAACGCGGATCGATTCGTTGGCACAACAGCTCGCAGCGAAGCGTATGCTCGATGGCTGGTGAGCCGCAGAGCCTTTGATTCGATTATTGTCGCACTCCAAGGTAATGATCGTTACGACTTACACGAAACAACTGCCAAGATTGTTGGTTACTGCATCCAGACAGGTGGGCGTGTTCTTGAAGTCATGGCAGACCCTGAATACCGCGGGCTCGAGCGGGAAATTCTTGCACGCGTATGTGCTGAAGCAATTGAAAATGATCGGCAAGAACTCATCTACGAATCAAGCCCAACGGACCCACTTCATGAAGAGGTTCGTGGACCAGCATGTGAGGGCGAGGAGGCTGCCGTCACCTCACGTGTAGCGCCTCAGGACCGAATGATTGTAGCTCGTATCTTTGATCCACAAGGTCTCCTAGAGACAATGGCTCCAACGCTTGCTCATCGAGTTGTCGAAGCCGGTATTCGGGATACCGTCGAACTCGGTTTTGACAGTGATACTTTCCGAGGATCAGTGACGATTCCGAGTGCTTCGGGTGATAAACCCCGTGAAGCTTCCATTCAGCCTGGCCGTGTCGGCCGAAGCTATTTGAAACTAGCTGATGACGAGTTTACTCGACTCGTCCTAGGGCAGTGTGATCCACTCGAGGCAACTACAGCCGGACGTCTTGAGCCATCAACACAATTATCACAAAAGCTTGCTGAACAACTTTTCCCAAGGTTGCCGCTATGGTGCCCGATGTGGGATGACGTGCCATCATAGTAAGCGTTACGGCTCAGGACAGCATCTACGAACTCTCGGCAGCGGCCCCGTTGACAAGCCATTGATCAGCCCATGTACGTACATCATCAAGGCCTTTTCGGTCGCAGAAGTCGCCGAGCGTCTCGTCCTGTTGTCGTTCAGTCTTGTAGCATGCTAACACCGCTGTAATTTCTCGAGACAGATCATCAAAGGGAACCACGTCCTTATATTTTTCATTCAAACGATCACCGAGCAATCTGCCTCCGAGGAAAATCGTGTACTTTCCAAGCGTTCGGCCGACGATGCCAATATCTGAGTTGTAAGGTCGTGCACACGCGTTTGGACAACCCGTCATTCGTAATGTGAACGCATCGTTATCTAAACCAAGTTTTGCAACTTCCGGCTCGAGTATGTCGATCAACCCTGGCAACACTCGTTCACTTTCTGCAACAGCAAGTCCGCATGTTGGTAAAGCCACGCATGCCATGCTCCATCGTCTGAGCGTTGAAATCTCTTCTGATGTTTTTACTCCATGATCATGAAGTATTGTTGCAATGCGTTCTCGGGCATTTTCTTCAAGATCTGTAAATAAAATGCTCTGATGCGCCGTAATCCGCACTCCTGGTTCCATCTCAGTAAGAATTTTCCGTAATGCGGTTTTTAACTGGAATCCCTCGCGGTCAATGATTCGGCCATTTTCAATATTTAAACCATAGAAGAACTTGCCGTCACCCTGCTCATACCAACCGATATGATCATCGAACCCGTATACATCGACGTCATGGCAGGCAGTAAGTGGCTTCCCAAAATACTCTTCAACCTTTGCTCTGAAGGTTTCAAAGCCCATGTTATGAATTGTGTATTTTAAGCGAGCTACCTTGCGATCTGAACGATTTCCATAGTCTCGCTGTACTTTTACAATGGCGACAGCAATATCAATAACATCTTCGGGGGGAACAAAACAAAGGCGCTTGGCTAGTGCAGGAAAAGTCTTTGCCGCGCTTGGCGTGACTCCCATACCACCGCCAGCAAGCACGTTATAACCAACAATTTTTCCATCTTCATGAATCGTCAGAAAACCCAAGTCATTCGCGTAGACATCAACACAATTGTCTTCCGGAAGTGCAAATGCTGTTTTAAACTTTCGTGGTAGATAGGTAGGTCCATAGAGCGGTTCAACTTCGTGCCCATCGACCCCACCTGATGCGAGTGTTTTTTCTCCAGTTTCATCATCTGTGAGCCAAATCTCATGGTAAGCCGTCGTTCGAGGTGCAAGAGCCTCTGCGATTTGCTCAGCCTTTAACATCATTTCATCACGAACTGCATTGTTACGAATAGGAGCGGGGCAGCACATCACATTCCGTTCAACATCACCGCAGGCAGCCAGCGTTGTTAACTGAATGTCATTGATTTTTTGAATATATGCCTTGAGATCTCCCTTAATAACACCGTGATGTTGAATTCCTTGACGCGTCGTTAGCCTCACGCTGCCATTAGCAAGATCATCTCCGAGGTCAATTTGTGCCAACATCTGTGAAGCGGTAAGTTTCCCACCAGGGATTCTGGTACGAATCATGAAGGAGATTTTTTTTACCCGCTTTTCACCAGGCTCTAACTTTTTCTTATCACGATCTGCCTGCTGGTATGTCCCATGATTCTTCAGTAGTTGAATGCTCCCTTTACCGAAGCCGGCTTCTCCATCCTTGAGTTCTTCTGGAATATCACCCTTCAGGTAATCGCTGTCGGTTTTAAAGACCTCAACGGCACTCGGCTTCACAGGTGCAGATTCGTCTGGCATCGCTTCTTTTCCATCCTTCTCAGTGATAACACGTACCTTGCGGTGGCACGACAAAACGGCGAATGTTCTAATAATAGGCGATTTTGTGTGGAGTGGCGATAACAGTTCACTGAAATAGACAAAAACACGGGCTTCAAAACCCCTTGTTTACAGGACTTAGAAGTTTCGAGGGTTTTCGTGCAGCCAACACTTATTACACAACTAGTTGCCGGTAACCACGAGGCCTTTGCAGCACTGTACGATCGGCTTGGAAAAAAACTGTATGCAACTGCAGTTCAATTGGACTGTACTCACCAAGAAGCAGAAGACATTACCCATGATCTTTTTGTAGAACTTGCTCACCACAGACAACAACTCAGTGACGTAAAAAATCTTGATGCCTATATTTTTTCCATGCTACGCAACGCTGTCAGCCGCCTGCAGCGACGAAAAAAAACTGGCCTCAAAGCGTTCCTGCAATGGGCTTCTGATCAAGTTGCACGCAACCGAACGCACGAATTTCCAGCAACTCTTCCAGACGACAACCTCTCTAAGGCACTCAATCTCTTACCAGAGGGACAACGTACTGTCCTCATTTTAAAAGTCGTATCCGGACTGAGCTTGAAGCAGATTTCTTCTGTTGTTGGAATCAAGATGAATACTGCGGCGAGTCGATATCGCTACGCAATCCAAAAACTCAAAAGCACACTTGAGCCAGAGAATGAATAGAAATGAAAAATCAAAACCCATCACACAATCTAGAAGTATTCGACAATGACGAAGAACTTGGTTTTCTGGAAGAACTTTGCACAACAAAATGTGCACCACCGCACACACTGCGAAACCGTATTTTGACAAACGTCAACATAGTCTTGACGCACTCCCTAAAAGATCGGTTCGATTCATTTACACACTACCTTCTAATCATTAGTTTCATTGGCCTGATTTTATTTTTTAACGCTATAAGCTACTCACCCGTACAGCCGCGATATCTAATCCACCATCAACAAGGTCAAAATGGTTTACCTAAAGCTTTTTCATTACCAAGAAGAACAGCTGATCTCGAAAAACTATAGTTGAAATCTTTTCACTCGAATCGAATGAGCAACTCCATCATGTCTATCTTTTCATTTTTTCTTATTGTGCTGCTAACCTGCCTGCTGTGGACAGCTGCCTGCATCGCTGCTGCTGTTCGATTAAAGAAGCCTTTGCTGAGGCGCCTGCTGCTCACTATCGGTTTTCTTGCACCGCTCTTATCCCTCTTGCCGTTTGTTGCATTCACAACCATTCTCGCATTTGTTGCTCACCTTCAGGTCAACTGGTTTCCGTTAGCCATTTCTATTTTCATTTCAACCCTCATAGGAAGTGGCCTGATTCTCCTCCGAGGAACCCAGCCGAACGGCGGTGGATGGAAGACAGTCCCCGCTGCAAACTGGTCGCCACTTGCCTTGTTCACGCTCTTTTTGCTGACAAAGAGTGTCACAGCAGGAACAATTCTTTACCTTAATCAAACCGTTGCAGCACAAGCTCGGGCACTTCAGAACGAAGCTGCTGTTTTGATGACTACGCATCTTCCTCCAAATCTTCCTGATCAAGAAAATGCAGCAGGGCTTTATCGTGGAGCTTCAATAATTTTTGAAGATGATGATGCGTTTCAAGAGTTTCTACAAGACAACGCGCAGTCCTTCGCAGATCCAATCACTCAAGAAGAGATTGCTTTCCTCACGAGACACGTCGAAACTCTTGAACTCCTTCGTCAAGCAGCAGCACGACCGGTCTGTAGATTTACACGCGACTATCCTCGTCCGTCAGTCGACATGCTCCTTCCAGAAATCCAATTTTTTCGAAATGCCGCCAGAATCCTTGCCGTATCAGCACACTATCAAGTATCGATTGGTAATATGCCGGCGGCTCTCCGTGATGTGAGCTCAATTATAAAAATGAGCCTGCATGCTTCGTCTGAGCCTATTCTCATTTCTGGGCTCGTAGGCCTGTCCATTGATGCCATTGCCATCGATGTCCTCATTGATATTCTTCCGTTCATCGATGCTGATGATCTTGTTCTCTTGAAGAGCAATAACATCCATAACTTTCTTTCCGCTCCGCCAGCCTTAACAAGAAATTTGTATGGAGAAGAAGCTTTTGGCTTAACTATATTTTCAATATTCGGAACAAGTGAATTTGAACAATGGCGGCTTGCTTCATTGCTCATGGATAATTTACATGTGCCTGACTCGATCTATCAGCAAAATGTTTTTCTTAATCCTGCGCTAGCTGCTTATCGCATTTTCCTCTTTCCTCAGGATCTTGCTGTTTATCAACAGACCATGCGCAGTTACCAAAGAGTAGCCGAGAGTTCCGATTCATATGATGCAAGACAGACTATTCTCAAAAATATAGAAGGTGATTTATTGTCGGGCAGGCCGAAGGGATTTATGACGGCATATCTAATACCAGCGATCGGCAAAGCTATCGAGAATGTTGAAAAGGCGAGAATGCGACATACAACCGCTCTGGTCGCTATTGCTGCCACAGA
>JABHNP010000156.1 GCA_018694455.1 Planctomycetaceae bacterium
CAGATAATAAGAAGTTGTGGCACTATGGAGTTTCCTTTCTTTGGGCCGAAGGTTCTTGGTCAGTTGGCCAGCAGAATTGCGTTGCTAAATACCAAGTGAAAGCAGCCGAAAGAGATATGCCAGCGTGGTAGGCGAGTGCAATTGGAAGAAACCCGAAGACAAGTGTTGTGTCTTCCCAAAACCAGATGTCCTGGTGCACAATAATCAGCAAGAGGATCAATCCCCAAACGCCGTAGGCTGATTTCATGAAAAATTCCCCAGAGGCAAGATAGTTTAATCAAGTCCACTTGTTGTACTTTGTTGCTGAAGTGGCTCTGAACAACAAATGTTTTGTTTTGAGTTTAATTACTCTGTAATAATTGTTCTTGGTGGTCGAGGCGTGTCATCAGGAAGAGTCGGCACAGTCGCAATGACATAAAGCCCAATTCCCACCGCACCGAGTGCGACATACTTGAGCCACCATGGGAGACTATTAAGCAGCAGACTGCAAATCACAACTGTTACAACTAGTGCTATTGTCCGATATTTTGCAGTTTTTCGAATGCCTCGATATTCCTGCCAATCATCGAGTGTCGGTCCAAACCAGCGGGATCGATGCAGCCAAGCATGAATTCTCGGTGATCCTCGATAAAAACACCAACTCGCTAATAAAAGGAAAGGAGTTGTCGGCAGGAGTGGAAGAACTGCTCCCAGAACAGCCAGACCGACACAAATCCACCCCCCAACGACGTAGAAAAAGCTGCTCAGTGGATCAGTTGTTGGCCGCAAGTCCATGCCTATATCTCTTCATTGGCTTTTGGGCATAATTGATGGGGGGATTTTAGCATGCTGAAAGATTCCGTATGATCTTAGGTGAATGATTGTTCGCTTTCACTACTCTGATGGAGAGTTTTCTTATGCCTTTGGTTCCTTTGCGTATCTTACTCGATCATGCCGCTGAAAATAATTACGGTTTGGCTGCTTTCAATGTCAATAATATGGAGCAAATCCAAGCTATTATGGAGGCGGCAAAGGAAACAGATTCGCCAGTTATTGTACAGGCTTCACGAGGTGCTCGGGCATATAGTCAGGACAATTATTTGCGTCACCTCATGCTCGCTGCCGCAGAACTCTATCCGGGCATACCAGTTGCCATGCACCAAGACCACGGAAATTCACCTGCAACATGTGAAAGTGCAGTTGATAATGGTTTTACAAGCGTGATGATGGACGGTTCTCTCAGGGAAGACGGTAAGACTCCTGCTGACTTCGACTACAATGTTCAGGTCACTACTGAAGTTGTGAAGCAAGCGCATTCTCGAGGCGTTTCAGTGGAGGGAGAACTTGGCTGTCTTGGTTCACTCGAAAGTGGGCAAGGTGAAGCCGAAGATGGTCACGGAGCGGAAGGTGTTCTTTCACAAGACCAGTTACTCACAGATCCTGATGAGGCTGCTAGGTTTGTTGAAGCAACAGGCGTCGATGCTCTCGCGGTTGCAATCGGTACGAGCCACGGTGCCTATAAGTTCAGCCGCAAACCTGACGGTGATGTTCTTGCAATGAAGCGAATCGAAGAAATTCATGCCAAATTGCCAAACTGTCATCTTGTGATGCATGGTTCATCAAGCGTGCCTCAAGAATTGCAGGATATTATCAATAAGTACGGTGGGAAAATGCCTCAAACGTACGGTGTTCCAGTTGAAGAAATTCAGCGAGGCATCAAGCACGGTGTTCGGAAAATTAATGTTGATACAGATTGCCGTATGGCAATTACTGGTGCGATTCGTAAAGTTCTCATGGAAACACCTGAGAAGTTTGATCCTAGGGACTACCTGAAGCCAGCAAGGGCAGCTATGCAGAAAGTGTGTGCTGAGCGAATGGTTCAGTTCGGTCAGGCCGGTAATGCCGGGAAAGTACCAGTCATATCACTCGATGAAATGGCAAAACGGTACGGGTAAGAACCGTTTCGTAACATCGCGGGGTTGCCAAACGCCTGTTTTTCATGAGTGAAATGCGCGTTGTGGTGGCGCTGGTAGTCGCCTTATAGTCCTTATTCATTTGCCGAGAATCCGGTGAATGGATAGAGGACAGGAGGACGGCTGTGGTTGAATCAAAGAATAAACAAGTGCTTGAGCAAGCTGCTGCAGTACTACGTTCAGAGGCCACCGCGATTCTCGATGCCATCAAGATGCTCGATGATTCTTTCTGCAAAGCAATAGAACTCCTTCGGGACTGCACGGGCAGTGTTGTCGTGACGGGCATGGGCAAAGCCGGGCTTATCGGAAGGAAAATCTCAGCCACACTAGCATCTACTGGAACTCCTAGTCATTTCCTTCATCCAGCGGAGGCAATGCACGGAGATCTTGGTGTTTTGCGGAATGATGATTTGATTTTGGCTATCTCACAGTCGGGAGAGACTGCTGAATTGACACAGATTCTTCCACACATCAGATCTCGGAAAATACCACTTATAGCAATGACAAGTCGCAGGGATAGTACGCTTGGAAAGTTTGCAAGTGTTGTTGTGGAGACAGGTCGCTTGAAAGAAGCCGACTCCTTGGGTGTTGCCCCAAGTACAAGTACGACTGTCATGCTTGCGATTGGCGACAGTATGTCACTCGTGTTGAGTGGTAGTCGTGGATTTAGTCATGGTGATTTCGCGGCTAGACATCCAGGAGGAAGTCTTGGCATGCGTCTTCTTCAAGTTGAAGAAAAGATGCGACCAGTTGAGCATTGCCGATTGGCAGGTATTGATGATACCGTCCGTCAGATTTTCGCTCGCCCTCTTCCATCGCGTCGAACGGGTGCTGTCATGATTGTTGGTGACAATGGGCAGTTAGTCGGGATTTTTACAGACAGTGACCTCGCCCGGCTGTTTGAGAAGCGTCAAGATAATACCCTAGATCGACCAATTCATGAAGTTATGACTATCCATCCAATTTCAGTACTGGAAGGTACGCGATTGGAAGATGCGGTAGCTTTACTTGAGAGTCGTCGCCTGAGTGAACTGCCAGTTGTTGATAAGAATGGATGTCCTTCCGGTCTCATTGATGTTGTTGATTTAGTAGGCGCTGACTTTTCAGCAACCGCGAAAGAGACGAATAGTCGAAGCCCAGAGCAGCGGGAGCACACTTCGGCAGCTTGAGCGAACATTCATATGTATTGAAGTTCTTGCGGTTCTCCGTACGTTGTTTTTTTCACAAAAGTTATTTTGAGTCGGCCGATGTCAGAAATCGCACCAGATGTTTTTTCAAACAAGGACAAGGTCCAACTTCTCTTGTTGGATTGTGATGGGGTTCTCACGGATGGTGGGGTGACCTGGTCTGAGGATGGTATTGAGCAAAAGACCTTTAATATTCGCGATGGACTGGGCATCAAGCTTTGGCAGCAAGCTGGTTTTCGGGTCGGCATTGTTACTGGGCGTTCGAGCCACATTGTCAGATGGCGTTCAGATGAACTGGGCATCGACTTTGTTAGGCAGGGCATTGGAGATAAAGTGAAAGCAGTTTCTGAACTCCTTGCTTTATGTCACTTGGGCTGGGATTCGGTGGCCTATGTTGGAGATGACCTGCCTGATTTACCGGTAATTCAGCGAGCCGGATTCGGCGTAGCGGTTGCAGACGCATGTCAAGAAGTTCAAGAAGCATCAGATTTCACGACTCA
>JABHNP010000123.1 GCA_018694455.1 Planctomycetaceae bacterium
ATCCAGACGTCATCTCGTTGCCCAGAATGACTGTCCACGATACACGGCAACGTCTTACCGACTTGCTTCTGTGTATGGTCGTGGGCGATGGCCTGCTGCACCTTCATGAGTTCATCACGACGGGCCACCTTTACTTCTTCCGGCAGATGGCCATCGAGCCTCGCCGCAGGCGTATCCGGCTCAAATGAGTACGTAAACACACCGAGCCGTTCAAACTGCCACCGCTTTACAAATGAAACCATCTCTTCAAACTGCTCGTCTGTCTCACCAGGAAAACCAGTGATCATCGTCGTCCGAAGTACGAGATTCGGAATCTGATCCCGCAGCTTCGCAAGCAATTCTTCTGTAGGCCCACGAGAAACTCTTCGCTGCATCCGCTTCAGTACTGGATCACTGGCGTGCTGAAGTGGCATATCTAGATACGGGAGAATCTTTTTGCTGCCCGCGATGGTCTCAATGAGACGGTCAGTAAAGTACATCGGGTACAGATACATCAGCCGGATCCATTGAATACCGTCAATCTTTTCAATGGCTTCAAGAAGTTCAACCAGCCTCGGTTCACCGTACAGATCCTTCCCATAGTAGGTGGTGTCCTGAGCAACGATGACCAACTCCTTCAAACCATCTGCTGCCAGCTCTTTTGCCTCAGCTAGCACCCGCTCCATCGGCTTGGTCGCATGCTTGCCACGCATTTTCGGAATGGCACAAAACGTACAGGTTCGGTCACATCCTTCAGAGATTTTCAGATAGGCCATATGCCGAGGCGTCACCCGCATACGATTGCCGTCATCAAGTGCGGTCGCTGGAGCCGGATTAAACACACTCCGCTGCTCGCCAAGACTACCGACGAGTCGTTCGGCAGCTCGGGCAACTTCATCTCGTGAGAAGACACCGATTACGGCATCAACACCGGGCCGCTCCTCTAGCAGGGTTTCTTTCTGCCGTTCTGCCAGACATCCGGCAACAATGATTCCTCGGATGCCGCCCGCCTCCTTCAGCCCAACCATTTCATCAATAACACCGTACGATTCGGCACGAGATGAATCAATAAAGGCACAGGTATTAATAATGACGAGATCTGAGCCCTTGGGCTCAGCGACAAACTGCCAGCCGTCATCGCGTAGCAACCCAAGCATCCGCTCACTATCAACAAGATTTTTTGGACACCCAAGACTGACAAGTGAAAACGTGCCTCGCCGACGAGCAGGGTCGACTGGGTCCACATGAAACTCTACGGCATGGCCAGCGTGTGATCCACTCTGGCAGGCGTCTGCGATCTCGCCAACAATTGGGAGTTGATTCATACTATCGCACCCCTGCCGGCGTTTTGGCGACATCGCCACGGTCACGTATAATACGGTCGAGTTCTTCTCGAAGCCGCGGTATTATGGCGTCGTAGGCAAATGCACCAAGCGGCTCACTGCCCTTCTTCAGATTGACATGCGTTGGTCCACACCAGAGACCAAGATCAGCATCATCCGTTTCGCCAGGCCCATTCACGCGACAGCCCATAACCGCAATCGTGATAGCATGATCTTTCGCGTATGCCGTCATCCGCTTCACTTCTTCAGCCAAATCAATAAAGGCTTCATTTTCAACTCGTGAGCAACTCGGACAACTGATGATGTTCATCGTGTTGAGGCCAAAATCAACAACACTTCGTACTCTACCAATGGCGATATCTGCAAGAATACCTTTGGCCGCTTCGATCTCTTCTGGCTTCCGTACATTCGGCACCGTCAGAGAGACTCGCACGGTGTCACCGATACCACGACTAATGAGTTGCTCAAAGGCAATACGGGTTTTGATAACACCGTCCGGTGGCAGGCCTGCTTCAGTCACACCTAAATGCAGAGGAATATCAGGCCGCTGTTCAGCAAACCGTTGATTCACTTCAATCACTTTCTGTGGATCTGAATCCTTCAGCGACACGACATAGCGGGTAAAACCGATTGAGTCGAGAAGTTCGCAATGCTCAAGAGCACTGGCAAGCATTGGCCCAATGGAGTCATCCTCTGCGAACTTCTCTTTTTTTTCGGGATCAACACTTCCGCAATTTACACCCACACGTAGTGCACAGTCATGATCACCTGCTACGCCGGCGATAAATTTCACTTTTTCCTGCCAGGGCTTTTCTGTTTCGTGATGATACAAATGCCCCGGGTTGTACCGAAGTTTATCGACATACTCTGCAACGTCTGCAGCAAGTCGATAATTCTCCTGAAGATCGATTGCGAGGTTGGCTTTTGTTTGGCTTCGGATTGACGGCAAAGCCGCTGCATCTTTTTTACTATCGACGGCAATTCTCACCACCCCTGCTCCGGCAGCATGAAGTTCGTTCACCTGCTCAAGCGTTGCTTCCACATCCTGCGTATGCGTCGCCGTCATGCTTTGGGAAGCGATAGGATTATGAGCACCAAGCGTGATGCTTCCTACCTGAACTGCCCGGGTTGAATTCCGCTCAATGCTTACCACTACTACCCTTACGTTCTTTTGGTGTTTCTCGAATATATGAATGCTGTGGCGGCCCGCACAGCAACAGGGCTACCAGAATTCCTCGCACTGTTACAAAATAGCACGAAAGTGTCTCCTCGGCGATCCACCCATGCGATACTCCCCTTCTTTACATATCGTCCTTTATGAGCCCGAGATTCCACCAAATGCTGGAAACATCGGTCGAACCTGTGTCGCCGTTGGTGCCAAGATGTGGCTTGTTGAGCCACTTGGATTCACAATAAATGATTACTACCTGCGTCGAGCGGGGCTTGATTATTGGGATGAACTCGAGTGGGAGGTTGTTCCATCATGGGATGCACTCATTACGAAACTGACCGCTGAAGGAGGGAGACTTGGCTGGTTTTTCTCAGCCCATGCGACCAAGTCTTATACCGATATTGCATACCAACAGGGTGACGCCCTCGTTTTCGGAAGTGAATCAAGTGGCCTGCCTCAATCGATTAAAAAGAAGCATGCTGATCAACTCCTCACAATCCCTTCTCGACCTCAGGTCCGCAGCCTCAATCTCTCAAACACAGCCGCAGTTGTCGCCTATGAAGCAGTTCGACAATGGGGCGGCATTCCTGGCTAGTTTCGCTTTGCACCTCCGTACAACGACAGGTGACGGTAGTACGTTTCCAGCATGCATGCACAGAGTGATGTTGTGAAAAGCCTCCCCCCCTTTACTCCATAAAGATCATGGACTGGGGACCAACTCCCTCGATTTGCACCACCAGTTTCCTGATTCTCTGGCAACAACTCAGACATCACTGAGTTCCATTGCCGCCAAACACTCCCACCAACGTGATGGCAGACTTGTGTAATGTAATACCACGCATAAATATTCTTCACCGTAGAATTCATCGTACGGGAATTTATCTTTGCAAAATCAACCGCACGGTTGTTTTGCTTCAAGGACTCAGGAAATGCTATTGGAGCCTCTGTCAGCAAGCGATCTACAACGGTGATGACATGAGGAGTATCCGGTGGTGTACCAAGAAATAGTTTTCCAAGAATTGCCTCAGCCGAGATAGCGGGCTGAAACTTCCTCAATGGACTCATTGGATTAAACTGATAGTCATACCCCATGTCAGGCTCTTCAGCATTCTCAGACACGATCCGGAGTTGATCGAGGAAATCATCGACCCGCTCGAACGACTCTGTAATGCCGGGGCTTTCCAGGCCTGCCATCTCAGCGGTTTTCAATGCCAGTAGAAACCATCCTGTCATAGACAGATCACCACGGTTTTTCCAACTTTCAAGAAACCCGTTCTCATCTTTTTCAGGGAGATGATATCGCCACCCACCATCTGGTAGCTGGGCTGCCAGTGCATACCGAAGGGCATTCTGAGCGGCTTGTTTTATTTTCAGATCGCGTGTCAGGCCATATAGCTCACACAAAGCAATCGTGACTTGACCATGCCCGTACATACGACCCGCAGATGATGTATGTCCATCTGAGGCCGGGGCAAAATTACCAGCCTCGGTCTGCGTCTTTAGTATTGATCGCCAGCCATTTATCACAGCCTCCTGATGCTCTCCTGTCTTGGTGGTATGACCAGCACCCTGCAACGCCAGCAGTGCCATGGCAGTTGCGGCGACTCTGTTTTCTTCAGAACCACCATTGGGGTATGGCCCACGAAGACTCCACAGACCTGCATATGTTCCTGCCTTCGTCTGCTGCCTCACGATCCATGCAAGCGCTCGCCGAACAGCCAACTCCGTCCGATCACTCCCTCCACCAGTAGCCAACAGACTACGTCGACGGCCCTCTTGCCTGCCTGTCAGGAGTGAGCCGATGGCCTCTGCTGGACGTGCTGTAAACGACTCTTGATCAGGTACAAGCCGATCCATGGCTGGCACTGCGGCCGGGTCTTCAACCACATCTTTCTCACTCACGGCCAATTCCTGCTGGAGATTCTTAGTATCGACACGAGATGGTCCGACTCCTGGTAGGACGACAGCAGGTGGCCCCGGCTCGGGAAGAAATTCAAGTGTGAGTCTGAGCGGCTTCTGGCTTACAACACCAACGGATACAACGAGAAGCACTGTCAGCAGAAGAACGTGCACTCCAAGACTTACGCTCCACCCGGGACTATTCTGAAAGACATTACACAATGCCTCTCGCCAGCGAAACTGCAAGAAAAAATCGAATGGACCAAGCGGAATATTTCCATCAAACAAACCGGTCTTTCTCTTTGATGGAAACTTCTCACAGGCTTCCGTGACCACAACACTCGGCGTTGAGTCACTGGTGCCAGCCGGCCTGTTCCACGGCAACTTACCGGCAAGCGACCCGGTTGTGTTCCCCGAAGAGGCATTACCCGCCCCCCCCCCTGCAGGCGGCGGTTTTTGTGGAGAACGAGATGATGCCCAACGTGAATCTGTCATAGTGCAAAGCTAGAGGGTGGCAACGCCTGTCGAATATTCTGCTTTCTCTTCGCTATCCATGAAATCGAGAGATTCACGGAATTGCCAAACTTTTCTGAACGGTAAAGCACAGGGTATTTTTTCTGATATACTGTAATCGTCGGAATAGTTGGTACTGCCTTACCAGAATTCCGATCGGATCGGTTCGGCTGATTAGGCGACCATATTGTAGGGTTTTCGCCTGAATCAACTGTGATCACCGTCAATAATACATATCGCGGGGTGGAGCAGCCCGGTAGCTCGCGAGGCTCATAACCTCGAGGTCGCAGGTTCGAATCCTGTCCCCGCCACTTAACCCCTCAGATTTTTTTCTGAGGGGTTTTTTCTTGCTTAATTGAGACGTTCTTTCTTGGCTGCCTGAGGAGCTCTTTCTTGCCTGTTGGCGTGCCCCTAGCAAGAAAACCTCAGGGGCCACTATGCTTTTGTTATACCAACTTCCATCAGGACATCGTTCCACAGTGAAGACACTTTCACACTTGAAGACACGTTCACACCTCCCGTTTTCTAATAAGTAACGAGTGCCCATGCGTTCTGAGAGCATACTGAACACATACCTGTCCGCTTACAGAGGATGAGTCAATGATGCTCTTTGCGTATTTCATTTCGCACATTGCACTTCAACAACGATGGATGAAACACGGTTTTTTACTTGGCGTGCTCTGTACGTTTTGTCAAGCAAACTCATGCGCCAAAGCAGCCGACGCACTGCCCTCAGCATCTCGTAAGAACACTCAATTCTTGCCCACCGTCCATCACCCAAACATTGAAGCCGTCACCTTATTTGCGACGAATCCAGATATTGTCACACCAGTAGGTATTGCAGTATCGCCTGATGGCCGTGTCTTTGTGCAGGAAAACCATACCCACAAACGAACAAAGAATTACGAAGGTCCGGAGACAGATCGAATTCTCATTTTTGAGGATACTAACGGCGATGGGGTGGCGGACAAACGCAGTGTTTTTTACGAAGGACATACCTTTAGTACAGATCTCCTCTTTGGCCCTGATGGTCATCTCTACGTCAGCACCCGCTGGTTTATTGGTCGGTTCCGAGATGCAGCGACGAAACTAAAAGCTGACAGCGAGCCCGAAAAAATTATTATCTGCGACACCGATAGTGACTACCCACACAACGGTGTCGGGGGATTGGCAATTGACCGGGCAAATCCAGAATGGCTTGCCTTTGGCTTCGGAGAAAATCTTGGCGCTGACTACACCTTTATTGGTTCTGACGGTGACACGCTCTCTGGTGGCGGCGAGGGTGGCTCAACGTATCGATGCCGCACCGATGGAACGCAACTGACGCGGCAATCGACTGGCCACTGGAATGCGTTCGGAATGGCTTTTGATTTCGCTGGCAATCTCTTTTCGACAGACAACGACCCCAATGCCACGCCACCAAATCGGCTGCTACACATTATTCCAGGTGCTGACTTTGGCTATGAATATCGCTACGGCCGCTCTGGTCAGCATCCGCTGGTGTGTTGGTTCGGCGAAAATCCTGGCACGCTCGGAATGATCGGCGCTCTCGGTGAAGCAGCATGCGGCGTCATTCCACACGGTGCCGGCAAACTCCTTAGCGCGTCGTGGACAGACAATCGAATTGATCTCCACGTACTCACCCCGCAGGGTGCTTCATTCACTGCATCACGTGAACCGTTCCTAAGCGGCCCTGATGATTTTCGACCCGTTCACTTGTCTTACTCTGCAGATGGTAAGTATCTGTACTTTACGGACTGGGTAAAACTCTCATACCCAGTTCATGGACACGGTCGCATCTGGCGAGTCGAGTTTAAA
>JABHNP010000245.1 GCA_018694455.1 Planctomycetaceae bacterium
AAAAGCCAGTCAATGTATCGGAGAGCCGTCGGAAACTGTCCACCTGACTCTTGGTAAACATGTGTCATCTTAAAGTAATGGAAGCATGCGATGCCACACACTAGCCCAGCGCAGACCATTGTGCTTCTGTAAGCTACATCAACATTGTTCCGCATGAGTAGAAAATATGCTGCCCCTGTGCCCATCGCAACGGTGCCTGCAAAAAACAGGTAAAGCGTAACCGACTGTAACGGTGTGTTTTGGGTCCAGTCAGAAGAAAGTGCTGCCAACGTTCCTGCAGCATCAGCCAATAGAGGAAACATCTTAAACTCCTTGTGAATTACAGTTGGGAAACATGCTGAACACTAGCAATTTCCCCCTAAGTTAAGGTACAAATCTAAACGATTTTCACCATACCTTACATATTTGAAATGATAGCGTGTAAAAAAAATCTGACACCCCGGCCAATCGACTCATTTCAAGAAGCTTTAATGTCTGTTTTGCTACAGTTTTTTCGATGTAGGGCCTGTTCTGAGAGATCGAGGCCAACGTTTGCAGACCAGTCACGAAGCAGCCTGCGAAAGACGGGGCCGGGGGCATTCGGGCCAATAAAATCCCCGTCAACCCGGGCTACAGCGAGGAGACACCAGGGCGTGCTTGTCAAAAAGACTTCGTCGGCCGATAGGACATTTTCTCGACGCAGTGAGTTCGTTTCCCATTGAAATCCAGCATCTTCTGACAAGGTTTTCAGGTAGTCCATGCTGATTCCGGGTAGAGCGTCTTCTCTTGGGGGTGTGGTAATAGTTTTTCCGTGTAAAACAGCAATGTTGGCAGTAGATGTCTCACTAATACGCCCATCTGCATGGGCCAAGAGAGGCTTGCATCCTTTTTCATAAGCAGAAGCTTCTTGGTCTGCAAGAAAGTAGTGTAATCGACTGCGTACCTTTGCAGTAATTGACCAGCATTCTTTTGGAACTTGCTGAACGGTAACACAACGGAGACTTGTGCCAGATTCATAAGCATCTGCCCATAAGTTAAAAGCGAGTGGGAATGTGTGGATGGTTACCGATGGTTTTCCGGGTAGGCCACCATTCTGAGATGCTATCAGGCCAGGTGTTACAAAGATAATTACGCCAAGGTCATTGTCGGATGACCTTCCACCCTTGGTGAGCAGTTGGTGATTATGTGTGGCAACGTGATCAGCCGCTGAAAATATTGCCGTTATTGTTTCGTGCGGGGTCATACCCACGTCGTAAAGTGAGTTTGATAATCTTTCAGCATGGGCATCAGCGCGAAAAAGTTTACCTTGTATTGTCCGCAGTTGTTCAGTGACCGTAGCTCCGAGTACAAAGCCGGCATCGCTTGGCGAAACAGAGAGTTGACGGCGAGGTAGGAAATTACCGTCTTGCCATGCTATGTCAGAAGAGATTTCCTGGCGATTCATGAGTTACTCAACAGCCAGCAGTACCTTTTATTTGTGAAGTTTTCATTGACGTATGGAAATCTTCATTCGTGAGCAAGTTGAAGTGGAGGATAGGGGACTCGAACCCCTGACCTTCTGGCTGCCAGCCAGACGCTCTCCCAACTGAGCTAATCCCCCTCGGAAGGTTTTCGCTCACGAAATTCTACTCAAAAACGACCGGGTTCAGACCTCGGGATACTTAAAACCTATCTCCCCGTTCTATTAGTGTCAACGTGATAGCTGGAGTACAGGGTGAAAGTATGTCATGAAAAATTTGTTCAGCTCTGGTGTGAGGGGAGTGAGTGAATCAAACTAGACAAGTCGGTCCCACACCCATAGCTCCAAAGCTGGACGTACCTGATGTTTCCAAGGCAACCCAAATCTCCTGAAAATAATTATTGGGGAGAAATATCACGATCCGTAGCAACTCTTGTTTTAGTCATTTATTTCATTGGTCTTGGTCTCTCTGTTGCGTGTAATACCGGAAGCGGTTCCTCATTACTTCTTGGTGTGGTGAAGGAGAGACTTTTTTCATTTTGGAAGGTGTCACCATGGCTTGATCTAGGATTTGATTATTTTTTTACGTACGGACAACAAACAGATGCGACGCACTGCCTTGAACTACGTAGGCATGGTGATACTGGCTGGATCACAATGTCTCGACCAAGTGTGCGCGGCGGTGAATCGATTCGTTGGCAGCGATTGCTTCATTCAGTTCTCGCTAGCGAGGAGGATCTCACGAGAGAAGGGCTTTTGCCGGCAGGATTTTCAGAGGCAGCATTTGCAGTTTGTAAAAGTGATGATATCGATCTCCGGATTCTTGTTCAGCACCGTCCCGAAAGACAGTTGCCGATAAAAGTCTCAGCACCAATTGTGCTCTATCAGGCTCGAATTCGTAGAGTGGCTGATAATGATATTCAGCTTATAAAAAGTGAGTCTCGTCAGGAAATGGCACCAGTTGTCTCACGAGAAGGTGGTGTATGATGAGCAAATTAGATACTCGTTCGGTTGATCAAAGTTTAGGTGTTGCGATTGGCCAAACATGGGAAGGTTATTGGTTCCTGCCCTCGGCCGGAAAATCGCTTGCAGTTGTACGAATTGTGACAGGCATCCTCGGGTTGTTTTTGTGCACGAGTTATGCAATCGACCTTCTCGACTGGTTCGGTCCTTCGGGGTGGTTGCCTGCTGATTCTGTGACCGCTTGGCGATCGCCCTTCGCTTTCTCCATATT